>DDAT01000041.1:0-4439 GCA_002332985.1 Acinetobacter lwoffii
ACTTAGCTTTTTAAAGTATGTATTTAAAGGCCCAAATCATATTTTGGGCTTTTTTATGAGAGCAATTTTTAGGCTTAGAATAATGAAAGATGCATCTGGATCTAATTTTTCAAATTCGAGTTTGTTCTAATACTCGCAATGCCCGATGCAATTCATGATACATTTCAGGCAGAACCTTAATCAGAAAATCAATTTGTGCTTTCGCTTCGGCCTTGCTCACCAGTTGGGCCTCTACCAGTTTTTGCTGCTGAGTGATCAACAAACTGACTTGGTGAGGATCTGGTCGTTGTCCCTCACTTAAAGCGTTAATGATCTGAGTAAAGTCCAGATATAACTGTTCTTGTTGCTTTGATAATTCGCTTTGCTTTGCAACCGTATCATTCTGTTCCTTATTCGTAGTTTGACTATTCTCAGGAGAGTTAACAGATATATAGCTTGCCGATTTTTCAGCTGGCAGGACCGGATCAGAATGGGTCTGATCAGTAAAATTCGTCCGATAGATTTCTTGTCGTACCTGATAGCCAATACCGACTAAAGTCCCAAACAATAGCAATCCGAGTATTACATAGAACAGAATTGTTTTATCATTCATTTTTATGTCCTCAGCTAAAGAAAGACAGCCTTTATCAAAAAGCTGTCTTTTTCGCTCATCGACGATTGACTACGGCGTTGACCAGTCTGCTGGTGCATATCCAATCCGGACGCGTTGTGGATGATTTCCTACCGGCACACTCAGCACTTTATTGCCTGTGGCAAAATCAATCACTGTGACTACATCTGTTTCACTTTCTGAAATTACACAGCTACGACCATCCGGGCTTCGCGTTGCCCAATAAGGTTTACCTGCAGAAATCAGTTTCCCGGCTGTCAGTGTTTTGCGATCTACAATCGTAGCGTAGTTATCCATCGTACCGGCGACACAGAGCTTTTCACCATCCGCACTGATTGATAGGCCATGATGGCGTGAATCATTCACCCATTTGGTTCGGTCTTTCGGGATACTGTCACTGCCAGGGAGCTGTCCGATCCGGCTAATCTTGTTCTGATTCAGATCGTACTCAATCAGCCCATTAAAAAATGAAACCTGGGCATACAGTTTGGTTTCATCCTTACTAAATACAATTGGTCGTACTGAGTTGGATAAATCTTTACGACCAAATGCATCCAGTGCAGGTCTGAAGTCAATTTTTCTTAGCACCTGATGCGTGTTGGCATCTGCGATAGTGATAAAACGCTTACCTTTAGTAAAGTCTTGCCACTGTGCATCCATCGAGGTTTCAACATTGCCGATGGCAGAGTTCAGGATCTTGTTGCCGCCATCGAAGTAAATGTTTTCATGCGGTTTATCGCCAGTGCTGAAACGGCCCAACTCTTTACCGGTATGGATATCCAGTACATGCACCACATTTCCTGAAGATGCAGATACGGCGACTCGTTGCCCATCTGGTGATACCGCCATATGGTCGGCACGGAAGCCTTCAACAGGCGTCCGCCAGTTAATCTTGCCGGTTTTGATATTAATCGATACCACATCAGCGAAACTTGGGCGCGATGCAACGACTGACTGACCGTCTGGTGTCGAGTACATATCATCCACCAGCTGGTCATTGCCTTCACCAGCTGTAGTCTGAATATAAGTATAAGCAATCAGTTTGATTGGATTCAGGTGAATTTCCTTAAGGCGCTCTTTACGGTCAGGAATCATGTTAATGACGCCTATTTTGCCAAAATCACCCGATGGACGAATCACGGTTACTGTGCCATCCCAGTTATTTCCGACAAAGAAAACCTGCTGTGAATTGGCAGGTGCTGCTGAAGACGAAGTAGCGGCCTGTACACTCGGCAACGCAGATAGCATCACCATCGCAGATAATGTCAGACAGAACCGTGGCCATTTTTTATTTTGAATTTTCATCCATTATGCTCCGCATAATAATTTATATTTTTGTTTTCATTCCTTGTTGTGCACACAGTCAGGCTGTGTTTTAACTTATCTAATATACAAATGTATAAGATGATTTACTGTTATTTCCGACCAAAAAACATATAGCTCATTTAAATTTATCGTTCTATATCCTCTGAATTTAAAAGAACATCTTGCTGTGATTTTATGTATCCAATACATCGACAAACTGTGCATTGAGCACTTTGGCAAGATCAGCCGGCTTCAGTCCGATATCCAAGCCTCTTTTACCGCCACTGACATAGATCTTATCCAACTTTTCTGCACTGGCATCAATCACCGTTTTTAACCGTTTCTTTTGACCAATGGGACTGATTCCGCCGACCAGATAGCCGGTCAAGCGTTCTGCATGTTTAGGATCTGCCATCTGGAGTTTTTTGCATCCTACGGCCTGCGCTACTTTTTTCAGATTGAGTTGATGATGTACCGGCAATATGGCAACAAAATACTGTTTATCATCCGTGACCAATAAAGTTTTAAAGACTTCTTCTACCGAAAGTCCTAATTTTTCAGCAGCTTCTAGCCCGAAACTTTTGGCATTGGCATCATGTTCATATTCATGAATGCTGTATTCGATTTTATTGGCTTTTAATAGTTTGCATGCAGGTGTCATAGAAAGTCTTGTTTGAGATGAATCGCATGATTATATAAAGATTAGCTCAAGAAGTTAATTTAGATGAGGCAACTACAGAGCAAATTTTGCTTTAAGCCCGTATTCCGCTTCAATCAGACCTATTTGGTTCAATCTTTACGCTCTTCAATACTTTTAAACTCTTCTGCAAAGATGATGCTGCGCAAAATTGCATCAAATGTATGCGTTTTTGCCACTGTCTATGCGTTAGGTGAATCATATCTTTACTGCTTAGAAGACTTGAAGATGAACACATTCGTCACCTCACAGATCTATACACACGAAGCATATAAGTCGAGCGTTTTATCTTAAACCTGCTGAGATTCAACCCTTATATCTAGAAGATGAAGTACATTTTTGCACAGCACTTATCATGGATGCTTGAAGTTAAAGTAATGTAATTAATTCCAATCTATTGGAAGAATAGACCTAGGAAAATCCAAGGACAATAAGAGAAAATATCATTAACATATTGTCTTATCTTATATTTTTAAATTTTCATCACGTTTTAAGAAGCGGTCGATAGCTTATATATAAAGAGGATAATCAGCACAACTCTAAAGTCAGAATGTAAAGAGTTTTCTATGCTCTAGAAGTCGAACATTGCGGTAAAATCAGCCAAACAACTCTTGCTCAAAACTAAAAATATCACTAAAAGGAAGAATTTAGCGTTAACATGAAGATACAGTTACATAAAGGATATTAACTGTTTTTGCCAATTGGGTTTACAATGAAAATAATCTGAATACCCTGCGAATTGTAATTTTTTAACATTGCCAAATCTCTGCAAAGTTTTCATTATAGCGCCACTGTTTGCTATATGCTTTCTACGTTAATTCAAAGAAATTATAAATAGTAATGTAGAAAATCATGCAATAATAAGCAGAGTTTGCAGACATCTTGCAAACAAACCCCGATACTTTTTAATTGGAGCATGCTGGATGAGTTCGACCATTTTGGTTATTCATGGACCGAATTTAAACTTGCTTGGGAAGCGCGAACCGGAAGTTTATGGTCACCTTAGTCTTGAGGATATTAACCAGCAACTGATTACTCAGGCTCAAAAGGCCACATTACAACTCGAAACGTTCCAAAGCAACTGGGAAGGTGCCATTGTTGACCGAATTCATCAAGCTCAGCAAGACGGCGTTCAATATATCATTATTAATCCGGCAGCATTGACTCATACCTCTGTTGCGGTTCGCGATGCCCTTCTTGGCGTTGCCATTCCTTTCATTGAAGTCCATCTGTCTAATGTGCATGCACGTGAGGCATTCCGACATCATTCGTACTTGTCCGATAAAGCCATCGGCGTGATTTGTGGTCTAGGTGCAAAAGGCTATGCTGCTGCCCTCGACTATATCATTGAAAAAATACAACCTTCTACACAATCTTAATTAGGAATACTGTCTCATGGATATCCGTAAAATCAAGAAACTCATCGACTTGATGATTGAATCTGACTTACAGGCGATCGAAGTTAAAGAAGGCGATCAGTCGATTGCATTAACTCGTCGTAATCCAGTGGTTGCAGCAGCTGTTCCTGCTATGCCTGCACCAGCAGCCGAAGCGCCAGCAGCAAAATCTCCTCGTGGCGCAGTTGAAACTTCACCAATGGTCGGCGTGTTCTATGCAGCACCAAGCCCAGGTGAACCGACATTTGTTAAAGTTGGCCAGACCGTTTCTGCAGGCGATACGCTCGGTATTATCGAAGCAATGAAAATCATGAACCCGATTGAAGCAACTCAAAGCGGTGTGATTGAAGAAATTCTGGTGAAAAATGGTGAAGTGATTCAATTCGGTCAACCACTTTTCCGCTACCGCGCTTAATCACCCCGGGGATTT
>DDAT01000041.1:4472-5440 GCA_002332985.1 Acinetobacter lwoffii
TAATGGTGAAGTGATCCAATTCGGTCAACCTTTATTCCGTTATCGCGCGTAATACCTCGGGGACAACTATGTTGCAAAAAGTTTTAATTGCAAACCGTGGTGAAATTGCGTTACGCATCACCCGGGCTTGCAGAACTTTAGGGATCAAAACTGTAGGTGTCTATTCTGACGCAGACAAGGACCTGATGCATTTACGTTTCTGTGATGAAGCAGTATGTATCGGCCCTGGTGCGAGCAGTGACAGCTACCTGAATATTCCTGCGATTATTACAGCTGCTGAAATTACCGGCGCAGATGCAATCCATCCTGGTTATGGATTCCTCGCTGAAAATGCAGAATTTGCCGAAATCGTAGAAAATTCTGGTTTTATCTTTATTGGCCCACGTCCGGAACATATTCGTTTAATGGGGAACAAGGTTTCTGCCATTATTGCCATGAAAAAAGCTGGTGTACCAACAGTACCAGGCTGCGACCATGCCGTAACGATTCACAATGCCATGGCTGAAGCGAAAGAGATCGGTTTTCCACTGATTGTAAAAGCTGCTTCTGGTGGTGGTGGTCGTGGTATGCGTATCGTAGAAAATGTCGATACCCTGCTTGAATCTGTTCAGGCTGCACAGCGTGATGCGGAAATGTGGTTTGGTGATGATACGGTGTATATGGAACGTTTCCTGCAAAAGCCACGTCATGTCGAAGTGCAAGTACTGGCTGATGGTAATGGCCATGCGATTCATCTGTATGATCGTGATTGTTCACTACAGCGTCGCCATCAAAAAGTACTGGAAGAAGCGCCAGCACCGAACTTACCAGAGCAAGCACGTGCTGATATTCTAGAAGCCTGTGTGAATGCATGTAAGCTGATGCAATATCGTGGTGCAGGTACATTCGAATTCCTGTTTGAAGATGATGAGTTCTTCTTCATTGAAATGAATACGCGTGTTCAGGTTGAGCATCCGGTGACTGAAATG
>DDAT01000041.1:5560-16210 GCA_002332985.1 Acinetobacter lwoffii
GCATCCGGTGACTGAAATGGTCACGGGGATCGATATTATCGAACAGCAATTGCGTATTGCTGGCGGCTTAGGTCTCGATATTCAGCAAGAAGACGTCAAGGTTTTAGGACATGCGATTGAGTGCCGTATTAACGCAGAAGATCCATCGACCTTCCTGCCTTCACCAGGCAAGATTGACAACTTCTATGCACCAGGCGGCGCAGGTATCCGTTTAGATTCGCATGTTTATCCAGGCTACAGCATTCCACCGTATTATGATTCGATGATTGCCAAACTGATTTCGCATGGTAAGGATCGTGAAACTTCTATTTCTCGAATGAGAAATGCTTTGGAAGAAATGATTTTGACTGGCGTTAAAACCAATATTCCTTTGCATAAAGATTTAATCCTTCAGGATAAAAACTTCTGCAAACAGGCAATGGATATTCATTACCTAGAGAAGCATTTGTTAAAGCAGCTTGAAGGTGCTGAAGACAAAGCTTAAATCAAAGCTCATAAAAAAACCGCTGTCATTCAGCGGTTTTTTTATTGTTTGCAATTTAAGGCAATACGCGTCTGAGCACAGCAAAACATTGTTCGGCTTTTTCATTGGCGCAGAAGTTAATGGTATAAGGGTTTTGCCATTTCACAAAATATTGCGAAATTTCACCAGACTGATCCACCTGATTGCCTGAACAGTCTTTTTCATTATTGTCATATTTTACTTGCAGAATCAGCGCTGGAATCTGCTGCGAAGGATCCTGTGCCGGCTGATAGTCATATAGCCCCGACGTCCACTCATCGCCACTTTTAATCACCACATTATTATTACCTTTAAAATTATAATATTCGATACATTTTTTATTATTCGGGATTTCCATTCCCCACAATCCGACAATTTCCGGACGGGTTTTCACAGTAAATGTATTTGGGATTTCAGCAGCTTTAGCAGGAGCATTCGCTGGTTTTTTATTTTCTGTCGCCATTAGCCAAGGTGAGCTCATGAGTAAGATAAGGCTAAGACATATTTTTTTCATATTTACCGGCATCTTGTTAACAATTGATTCTAAATTATCATATTTTTTGGGATCGTGTCCCGCTCTAACGCAATTTCAATACAGAGTCAGAAATTATTTATCACATTGTTTAAAAACATGGATTTCTTTTCTGATTTTTTTTGTATATATTTCGTATATAAGAATCTTAATAGTTCGTATTAATAACAGATTAATCAAACAATAAAATTATATTTTGGGTCAAACTTAGTTGCTGAACAAAGTGATCATTCACACTTAGAAATTTGAATAGGATTTTAAATTTGCAATTAGCTCGAATAACAGAACAACAATTAAATCATGAAACCTATGCTTATTTTGTCATTGTTTTCGCTGTTTTAGTCTGTTGTTTTATTGGGATCGCAACCAGACCAATTGAGTATCTGGCCTTATTGTGGCCGGCCAATGCTGCCTTGCGAGCCCTGTTCTTACGCTTTCCACATTTAAATAATATGGGAGGTTGGCTTGGTGCATTCAGCGCTTTTATGTTTGCAGATCTGATCACCGGGAACAGCCTATTACAAAGCCTGTTTCTTACCTTGTCTAATCTGATCAGCACTATTGTCTCGATATTTTTTATTCGATATTTCAAGATTAATTACAAATACTATAATACTGGTTATACCTTCGTTCATTTATTTGGCATCTTCGCTTTTGCAGGCTGTCTGGCCAGTGCGGCTTTTGCAGTTCTCACCTTGCCAAATCTACCCAATTCATTCATGACCAAAGATAATTTATGGATTGATTTTGGTCTGTGGTGGACCGGTGAAATGGTGAATTATATTGTGTTTCTCCCTTTAATCTTGGCATTCCCAAGAATAAAAGACATGCAGTATCTATTTAAAAACCGTCGTCAAAAACGTAATTACTTCAGCTATTTTCTACCTGCATCTTCAGTCGTGGCCTGTGTCATCATTACCAATATTTTTGCAGGCCCCGGCTCAATGCTCTACCCTCTGGCTGCACTGATCTGGGCTGCGTTGACCTATCGCCTGTTTAGCATGACACTGATTAATGCGTTTGTGACTATTTTAACCTATTACAGCCTGACGCGGTTTTATGCCACAACGCATGACACCTTGGCAGATTCTACGATTTATATTTCGCTCCGGATCGGGCTGTTTATGCTGGCCTTATCGCCGCTTATTCTTTGTATTATTAGTCAAAACCGCAATGAGCTGTTTAAACGGGTTCTCTATCTGGCCAATCATGACAGTCTGACCCGTACCATGAACCGTCATTTTTTCTTTCAGAAAGGTGAATATTTACTGCAATATGCCAACAGAATGGAATTTTCGGTCATCATGCTGGATATTGATCATTTCAAACGTCTGAACGATGATTTTGGCCATCATGTCGGTGACAAGGTGCTGCAACATTTTGCGGAAATCATTCGCTGCAATTTACGTGCTGAAGATCTGTTTGCACGAATTGGTGGGGAAGAATTTGTGCTGTTACTCTGGAATACCGAACCATCAGAAGCACGTCTTATTGCAGAACGGATTCGTGATCTGGTGGAAAAAACCCCGATTTATCAATCAGATGGCTCGCCCCTGTATATTACCGTGAGTGTGGGCATCACTCATCAAAATGAACCGCAGGCCCAAGACCTGCAAAACCTGATCAATATTGCAGATCAAGCCTTGTATCAGGCCAAACATCGTGGGCGAAATCAGGTGGTGCTTGCATCTTGAGCCTAAATGATCTACAACCTTGAAGCAGCAACACTAGGGAATGGCAATGAAATTTGAAGAATATCTGCAATATGACGGTTTAGGACTGGCTGATCTGGTCGCCAATAAACAAGTACATTCAAGTGAACTTTTATCTGCTGCACTAGAGCGTAGCTCAATTGCCAATCCCGAGCTAAATGCAATTATTATTCCGATGCATGAGCATGCATTGAAACGGAGCCAGCAAAATCTGTCCGGACCTTTTGCCGGTGTGCCTTTTCTGGTTAAAGACCTGTTTCAGGAATATGCCGGTTATCCAACTTCTTATGGTTGTCAGGGCTTAAAACGGATTGGTTATATCGCCGAGACCAATGCCGAGATTGTCAATCGCTGGGAAAAAGCCGGGATTGTGACTTTTGGGCGTACCAATACTCCTGAATTTGGGATTAAAGGTATTACTGAACCAGATGCTTGGGGCAGCTGTAAAAATCCGTGGAATTTACAGCATAATAGCGGCGGCTCGTCCGGTGGTTCCGCTTCTGCCGTGGCTGCCGGAATTGTACCAATTGCGGGTGCTGGTGATGGTGGCGGCTCGATACGTATCCCCGCTTCCTATTGCGGCCTGTTTGGCCTGAAACCGAGTCGTGGCCGCACGCCTTGGGGACCACAAATGAGTGAAGCCATGCATGGCGCCGCGATTCAGCATGTACTGACCAAAACGGTACGGGATAGTGCTGCAATGCTGGATGCCACCCATGGTGAAGATCATAGTTCACTGTTTAAGATTCAGCGTCCACAGCATCATTATCTGGATGTGATTCAGCAACCGCCAAAAAAACTGAAAATTGCGTTTAGCACTTATTCTACGATTGGCACACCTGTTTCCCAGGATGCCATTAAAGCCATTGAAAAAACAGCCAAATTGCTAGAATCTTTGGGCCATGAGGTGGTCGAAGACCGCCCAGCCATTGATGGCATGCAACTGGCCAAGGATTTTATTACCACCTGGTTTAGCCAATTTTCATTTATGCTGGATGAAATCCAGAAAGGCTATCCGTCTAAAACAAATGATTTTGAATTGGACTCTTTAGCACTGGCAGCTTTTGGGGCCAAAACCAGCGCGATTGATTATATCCAGAACCTGAATAACTGGGGTCAATATGTAACCCAAATGAATCATTTCTTTGATGATTATGATCTGTACCTGACGCCTGCCACGGCGACAGTGGCGCCAAAAAATGGTGAGGTCAAAACACCAAACTGGCAGAAACCGATTCTTAAAGCTTTATTGAAACTGAATAAAGCGCATTTACTGGCGCAAGGTAAACTGGTCGATCAGATTGTGAAAGAAAATCTGAAATGGGTGCCTTTTACCCAGTTGGCCAATATTACCGGACTCCCGGCGATGTCTGTACCACTGTACTGGAATGAACACAACCTGCCGCTCGGTTCACAGTTTATTGCGCCGTTTGCCCGTGAGGATCTGCTATTACAACTGGCAGCCCAATTGGAACAGGCACAACCGTGGTTTGGGCAATACGCCAAAATCCGTATTTAATACTGAGATGATATTTTCAAGCCTGTTTTTGCAGTTCGACTTTATTTGGCAATCCGAAAATCAGTAACAAGCCAAGCAAGGTCGATGCTGCAGCAGCGATAAAGATAGATGTGCCGCCGACTTGATCCCAATAATGCCCAGCCAGAATACTGCCACTCGCCACGCCAATGCCCCACATGGTGCTATAGAGCGCTTGTCCACGTCCTTGCTGCCCTGCAGAGAAGTTCTGGAATATCACCCGCATTGCAATCATATGAAATAAACCGAAACTTAAAGCATGAATCGTTTGAGCAAAAAACTGTGCCATAAATGAAGCAGGAAAGACTCCGACGATGAACCATCTTAATCCTGTCATTAACAAGCATAGCGTGACCAGATGACGCCATGACCACCGTGTCAGAAAGAACGTCGCATAGGCAAACATGATTATTTCCGCAATGACCCCGACTGACCAGAGCAGCCCGATCTGACTGGTGCTAAATCCCGCCTGACTGAGATAATTGCTATAAAAACTATAAAATGGCGCGTGTGAAAATAGCAGAATCAATTCAATCAGGAAAAAGCTATACACCACTGGGCGTTTGAATATTGGCCATAAGGGTTCGAGCTGTTTCTGTGCGGTAGGTGCTGTCGTGGGCTCTTTAATGGTAAATGACCAGAGAAAGGCCAGAAATGAAATACACAGCAACAAGACGGGTAACATACTGATGCTAATAATTTCAAAGACGGCGCCCAAGCAGAATACACCGATAATAAAGCCGACTGATCCCCATTTTCGTACTTTACCATAGAGTTCTGCTCTTTTTTCCCCGAGCCAGAACAAAGTCACCCCTTCAAACTGTGCCAGAATGGCATTCTGAAAGAAACTGAAAATCAGCATCAATAAAGCTACAGATTGAAAGCTATTGGGAATGATAAAAATCATGAACCAGATACAGGCTTCCATCCAGGTGGCAATACGCACCAGCAGCATGCGTTTACCGGATTTGTCTGCAATCCACCCCCAGATCAACGGCGCAAAGAATCGGGTAACAATCGCAATAGAAGATAAAATGCCGATTTCCTGATAATTGAAGCCCTGATCTTCTAGATACAGACTCCAAAAAGGCATGAACGCCCCAACAATCGCATAGTAAAAAAAGTAAAATCCACTGAGTCTATGCTGGATTGCTAGAACTGGCATTGATTTATATATCCTAATATTTTCAGAATGTTAAACTAAATAGATTTCTATAGCACTGTATTCGACAACTCTTGATTTTGCTACGAGCATCTCGTATTAGTCTAAAAATAAATTTACATAAGTTTATGAATAAATTTTACTAAAGCAAAAAACCCTTTGCTGAGTTAAATCAAAGTAAGAACATAAATCGGCTTCTATATTGAGCACACGATAAAGAGTGGAAATATTTTAGAAAGGAGTTGGATGAACTTTAAATCTGAAGATCAATAATTACACAGACATTACAATTATTTTATGGCTAAAGTATGTCCAAAGAATTTTCAGATCATAGGCTAAAAAATTAAAACGAACTCTAGCTTTATAGCAAGGAGAAAATCAATGCCTAACTTTATAAGACCTCTATGCTCGGGTCTAGCCTTCATCCCTCTAATGGCAATAAGTATTTGTAATGCTACATATGCTAACGCCTCCCCTATAGCATCTAACTCTCCAAAAGATGATATTCATCCCAATATAGATCGTCATTTAAGTGAAAGCCTTTATCCTGATGAAGCAGCCATAACTGAAAAAATCGCAGATATAATTGAGCTATCGATTCGGAAAGAATATTCTACAGGTATCGCGCTACGTGATGCCCATCCCAAAGCACACGGTTGTGTACGTGCAGAATTCAAAGTAGATGAAGCTCTTCCCAAAAACTTGGCTCAAGGTGTTTTTCTTCCGGGAAAAACATATCAAGCCTGGATTCGTTTCTCTAATGGGTCTAAAAATGCCCAACAAGAAGATATTAAAAAAGATGCCCGTGGCATGGCGATAAAACTTTTGGGAGTACCGGGAGAAAAGCTTTTAGATGATGAAACCTCTACTCAAGATTTCATTATGATCAATCATCCTGTCTTTTTTGTGAATGATCCAGTCCGATATATGTCATTTATGCAAGATATAAATAGCGATAGATTTTTCAATAAGCTCCATATTCCTTTTGCATTAGGAGCTAAAGGAACCTGGATTGCCTTAAATACGAGAAATAAAATTTCTAATCCTTTGCAAACTAGATATTGGTCTATGGTGCCCTATCAATTAGGAATAGGCACTGATCGTCAAGCTATAAAGTATTCAGCTCAAGCATGTTCGACAGTGACAGATCCTCTTCCACATGCTCCGCATCATAATTTTCTAAGAGAAAAATTGCGCAAACATTTGCAAAAAAGTGAAGCATGTATGGAGTTTCTGATACAGCCTAGAACATCAAACACCATGTCAGTCGAAGATTCCATGACTGAATGGCAAGAAAGTGAGGCGCCTTTTTACAAGGTCGCAACTATCCGCATTCCTCAGCAAGTTTTTGATACACCTGAACAAAACAAGTTTTGTGAAAATCTCTCTTTTACACCATGGCATACACTACCGGAACACAAACCTCTGGGAGTAATAAACCGAATGCGAAAGGTGATTTATGATCGTATTAGTGAGGTTAGACATGATATGAATTCTACTCACAGATCAGAACCACATTAAAATATAAGTGCTTATATGAAGCTATCAGCTAGACTAAAATAACCAGTTGTACTGCTCATTCGCCTTAACTTAAAAGCTTTAGTTTACAAACTTTGTGCAGAGTTAATTTAGAAACATAAATAAAGCTGCTACATTAAAAATGACATTATAAAAAGGAAAATGGTTTCAGTGATGAAAATTAAATCTCCTATTATTAAATTGATCATGAGCTGTTTATGTTTAGGTTCAACATATGCAATAGCATCTCCTCCACTTCCCGATAACAGCAAAATCCAAGCATCTCATATTTCGGAAAAAATACCGGGTACAATATTATCTATACAAGAACAAAATACTGATCTGTTTACGAATGCCTCACAACGTTTCTTAATCAATTATCGCAGTCGTGGCACAAAATCCGAGCCCATCGTCACTTCAGGCTATATCTTGTTACCTAAAGGCAAAGTCCCTAAAGGTGGCTGGCCTGTTCTGGCTTGGGCGCATGGTACAACTGGCGTTGCTGATACATGTGCACCCTCTGGCGATTATGTGGGTGGGCCAGTCCATGTCTATCAGCAAATCGCTGCTAAGGCATTGAATGCCTGGCTCGCTCGCGGCTATGCAGTTGTTGCACCTGATTATCAAGGTTTAGGCACTCCGGGCGGTCATCCTTATATGAATGCGCGAAGCCAGTTGCATACTGTCGTTGATGCTGTACGAGCGATCCACCATTTAAAGCCTTATAACTTTAGTAAAAATTGGTATGTTATGGGTCATAGTCAAGGAGGTGCAGCATCTCTTAAAGTTGCAGCGTCCGGTCAAAAAGATGCGCCTGAATTTGATCTTCGCGGGGCAATTGCACTGGCGCCGGGCGGTTATCAATATGAAGGAATCGCTGAATATGTTGCCAGAAATTCGCAAATCACGACTGATGTCGCCGCATTTTTTCCAATTGTGCTTTTAGGAGCAGAAGCTGCAGACCCGATGCTTGCTCCAGCAAATTTAGTGAGCCCAGAAATGGGAGAAATTCTTAATCATGCACGCAGTCGCTGTTTGTCAGAATTACAATCAGACCTAAAACAAGCACCTAAAACTGTCTTTAAATCAAATGTAAATCTGGCACCTTTAACCAATTATTTAAAAGAACAGTCTATTGAGAATATGACACCGACTGTGCCGGTTCTGCTGGTACAAGGTGAGAAAGATCAACTGGTCGATTATCGTGGTACTTATGCTTACTACCAGCAGGTATGTACAAAGCAAAAATCTATCGTCTTCCATCTCGTCAAAAATGGAGATCATCGTGATTCCTTAAGACAGAGTGAATTTCTGATTGGAAACTTTATCAATTCAGTTGGACAAGGAAAAGCTTTGAGCACCTGCCCTACAAAATAACTTGGTGAGCTTTTGCATTTAATCATTAAAAACGCAAATATTTTAATCTTCATATTTATAGAATAGTCCTTTAAAGGAATACTATTCTATAAAGAAGATAAACTAATGTTAATCCGTATTCTTACTTTGTGTTAAAACTACACTTACGCTTTCGAATTGTTTTGAGCCCATCATTTTTATACCTTAGTTCTTTAGCAGACAATAATTAGAATGAAAGAGGTTATTTATGTGCTCGAACTATGAATTCCCCTCAAAAAAACGTCTTTTCTTATTAGATATTCATAAAGAGCAACTCGAACTGGGCATGAAAACACATGTTTATCCTTTAGCGCCGGCCCCAATCATTATGCGCGGTGCTGACGAATTTGAGCTGGATATCGCACGTTTCGGACTGATTCCAGTCTGGGCGAAAGAACTAAAATATGGCCGGCATACCTATAATGCACGGACTGAAACAGTCGCATCCAAACCGAGTTTTCGACATGCCTGGAAAAACAACCAGTTTGCTTTAGTACCGGTCGATACCTTCTATGAACCTAAATATATAGACGGTAAACCGCACTGGTTTGGTATTTCACGTGAAGATGGCAATCCTTTTACCGTAGCGGCAATTTATGATGACGCACACATTGATGGTGAGAAAATCAGATCATTTTCGATGCTAACCATAAATTCAGATCAACATCCCTTTATGAAACAGTTTCATGATCCGAATGACGAAAAACGCTCGATCATTGTGATTCCGGAAAAATCACGACATGACTGGTTGCACTGCGATCATGAACAAGCCCATGAATTTTTCTTTGAAATGAAAGATGAGTTTATTGCAAAGCCTAGAGATCAACGTTTATCGGGAAATTAAAAAGCCCTAAACCAAGTTAGGGCTTCGTCCATGTGAAAAAGCTATTTTTGCTCTCTCAATGGATTTTCCGGTTCTGCATTGGGTTTTTTCTCTGGTTTGACATGCTTATAAGATGCCTGATTACCCTTGTCGTCATTTGATTCTTTATGCGGATTTGATTCTTGCTCTGGCTTATTTGTCATATGCATCTCCTTCATATATCTATTAATAAATAAATATGATATCTGCTGCTAAACATCAATGTTATTTATGTTGCACATTCAGTTTTATAAAGAGACAAACTTTCCTTCAAGTGCTCTTTGACATTTCACAATTCTTGTTGTTCATCTGAGCAAATAAGCTGTTCAGCCTGATCGTAGACGATACAGCAAAGAATATGAATTCGCGTGCGAGCCGATATCGAATACATGAAATTTTCTAAGCTTATCCACTGCCGGAAAAAGTCTTTTCATTTCAGTAAAACCTTTAGGATGCTTGGCCTTAATCAGTCAATCCCCACCAGCTAATGCAGTTTCAGCCTGTGGCCTCTTTTGAATTGCTTCAAGAATTCGAGCATGGGTGATCACACGCATAAATTTTATTGTATTCCAGTTCTAAGCAGCTAAGAATTTATCAAAACGTAATCCTATTGAAATGATTCTTTTATAAAGTATTCCTTGTGAGAAATTATGTTTAGATCCAAAAATTTCATCAGTAAAGAAAAACCCCGCCAACTGATGATTGAACGGGGATTGATCTTCATTAAGATGTCTGATGATTTGGCACATTATTCAATATTTTTCAAGCAATCACGACACTGTTTGACCTCATCATGGTCACACGTGTAGTTAATTTCAGTCGCACCATGAAGACCAAATAAACAAAATATAAATTGCATCATGTTTTTCTCCTAAGTGTAAAAAGCTCAATCTAGGATCAAGCTTTATTGCTTTAAATATAGAATGATTCAATATAAAATGATTGGATCAGCGATCTAGAACAACTTCAGTACTCAGCTCTGTTTAGCCTTTCAGTAAAACTGAAGCTTTTGGGCTAAGTTTGTACAGGCTCTTCAGCTTGAGTCGTCTGATCTTTTTTACAATGATCACTTTTACAATGCTTGCTGCTCATCATCTGACACATTTTCTCTTTGCAAGATTTAAAACAACAACCAACCATTACGCCCATGCCAAATGCGCATATACATCTCATCATAGCTTTGTCCTGTCTTTTCGTGAAAAGAGATATATAAATAACATCTATTCATGTATCTCTCCTGAGGAAATTTTCAGGCTTTATGTTGTGTATGAAAACTTATGTGAAAGAGAATGAGCAAAAAATACAATCAGCAAAGAAAAAACCAGATTTAAGACGGAAAAGAAAAAGCCTGTTTAACTCTCCTAAATTAAACAGGCCCTATAATGTGCTGATTTTTAATTATTTTCATTAAGTTCTTAGAATGACGCCAA
>DDAT01000041.1:16326-28768 GCA_002332985.1 Acinetobacter lwoffii
TACTTAGAATGACGCCAAGATATCACTAGCCATGCAGCCAATCTGTGTAGGATATATAGATGCAATGTTTCAAAATATGAAAAAACCATTACTTTTGTTAATTAAATGACTGTAATTTATCCAAAAATCTTTTTAATGGGCAAATAAGACGATTAAATAACCAAAACCCAAAAAGAATTGCTAAACCTATAAATGAGAATAGGTTAATTCAGAGTTGTAGGAGAAAATTCCTTATTTCAGTCAATATCGGATGTTATGAATGTTCAATGTCTCATAAAGTTTATAGATCCCTGCTTTCTTTTTAGTCATTTCTCTCTATAATTTTTCATATGAGCAATAACAATATTTTGGCAGCATGAAAAATCGCATACTAATTACTTTATTGATGAGTCTGGCAATAAGCGGCTGCCAAAAACAGCAAGCAGAGAGTGCAGCAGAAGCTGATGCAAACATTAAAGTGCAGTTTGAACAATCAGATAATCAACTGAGTGCTTATCTGGACAAACTTGACTCTTCAACAATTAGTCTGGAAGAAAGAACACGTATCCTGTGTGAACAATATCCTAAAGAATACAAAAACAATTACATGCCTGCTCTGCTCAAACTTGCACCCAAGGAATATACCGACAAAGAGTTGCTCACCGACCTAGACAATGCCTTGAATTTCTACAAGCTGAAAGCCAATATTCAGTGTTAATAAATACTTAGTTTAATCATGCAATGAAATATAAAAAAACCGCCTGATTCAGGCGGTTTTTTTATGAAGAGCGTATATCTTAAACAGAATTAACGCTGTGGTTTTCACTGATCTTGTTGATTACGTGAACGTTGTTGCTGCTGGTTACTATTTTGCTGTGGCTGTTGTTGCTGTTGGCCTTGCTGGTTTTGTTGCTGCTGGTCGCGCTGTTGCTGGTTGTTTTGACCACCCTGCGGCTGTTGTTGCTGCTGGTTATTTTGTTGCTGATTTGGGTTTTGCTGGTTGTTTTGTTGACGCTGCTGATCTTGATTGCATTGTTGATTTTGCTGTTGCTGTTGTTGCTGCTGTTTCTGTTGGTCTTGCTGTTGATTATTAGCCATGGTGGTATTCCTTACTATTTGCTTTAAATTAAAAGCCGATAGGTTTCGACTTAATATCTACTCTACGCATTTTTCAGATTTCGCCAACCTTTAACCTGTTACAGATTAATTCAATGTAATAAATAATAAGCTAAGTACTTGAAGTAGAGATTAATGCGCAACATAAATTACCTGATATAATGCAACAGAAACATAATGAAATATTTTATAGGTCAAAAATATATTATCCAATAAAAGGAATAACTTAAGTCAAATTTTATATATATAATTTTTTAATAAAATTTAAAAAGTATTGTAAAATAGAATAGATTTACAGATATGTTATTTATATTTAATAATATATTAAAAATTAATCTAAATCACCTATATTTTAAAAAGATTAAATAAAATATTAAAAATCCAATTTTTTTAGAATATTCTTAACTGCGAGGAAATACGATACTTAACATGACCTCACTAATAACACTTAAGCTGTTTCAAATTTATCTTGACTTTAATTCAAATAGTTTTAGCTATTACTTTGATATTAACTTAGGTAAAATCATTGTTTTTAATTATATTTATTAATCTATTTATAATTAATAAGCCCCTTTAAAAGAGGCTTATTACATTCCGTTTTTATTAGATATTGACCACTTTGACGATAATCGTTTGAGTATCTTCCTGCTCTTCGGCCAGATGCAAACGTTTAAGCTCTTTGCTTTTTACTTTGAACTGCAAGTTCTGATAAGAAATTGTGCTTGGTATCTGATCAAAATATTGACCATCAGCGTCAATTTCTTCCTGAAATAATGGTGTACCCAATTGATAGTCAAGACTTTTTAAGACTACATATTTTACTGTGGTTTTCATTCCAACACCCTACTTTCACTAAGCACTTTATTTTTATTTTTACCACTGTTCCGCCTGAGAAGAAACCTCTATTTTTGAAAATAGCCCAAGCTTTAACCACTCAGATTTTGCGATCAGATCAACATGAAATTACACTAATCTATGAAAAAATTTTAACTTTCATAAAAATATAAATATACTTGGAGTTGATTGACAGAAAAAATCTGTCTAAATTGATCTAAAATCACTCCTACAAAGAAAATATAGAGACTATGATAAAAACCTGTTGCGGCTTACTCGAAGAGAAAAACATAAAAATTGCCTTTATCGAAAGCGCAAGTTCTGGATATCTCAGTAGCCAGTTCTCCATCTGTAAAGGAGAAGGTGCCGAAATTTTGATTGGTGGTTTGATCTGCTACGATGTAAGTGTCAAGACTTCAGTGTTGGGCATTTCCAAGAATCTGATCAATAGTCATACTGCGGAATCTATGCCGGTAACAGTTGCTCTGGCGGAAGCAGGTAAAAAAATGTTCCGTGATGCTGACTGGATTATCGCCTGTACAGGGTTACTTAAACCAGGTGGTAGCGCGACACCAGAGAAACCGGAAGGAACATTTTTTGTGGCCATTAATGACGGCACGCAAATCCATCAGTTCCAGTATTATCTCAAAGGCTCGCCACTTGAACGCCTCAACAAACTGTCAGCTGTGGTTGCACATGACATGATCAATCTGTTGAATAACAGCTAAGCTTTCAAAGTTACTGTATAGCCTGAATAAGCTTCATTATTTCTACCGTATTTTAAGATAGATTGGCATGATCAAATGCCAATCTATTTTTTTGAGGGTGGAATGACCATGAATATTAAAACCGCACTGCTTCTGCTCCCTCTGAGCTTGCCCAGTCTGGCTTTCGCTACTGTAGGCGGCCCACAAAATATTGAAGTTCTAGGCTATGAAGTCAAAGAACAGAAGCTTTATATCATGCGTCATTATCTTGATGGTCGTGGACGCTTGCCTCAACTGTATTATTATAATTTTAAATCCCAAAAACCAAATCAACTGGTTCAGGTCAATTCCTTATATATCAATCCTAAAACCAAGCGCATCGATTATGATCAAGACAGTCGCAAGTTTGATCAGGACATTGCCAAAATCAAAAAACGTTTAGTTCCATTAAATCCAATTCAAAAATCAAAGCCACAGCTTAAGGTGTTAAAGACAACGAAAGGTAGCGCGCCTGCCTGGCATGATCCTCAGGAAAAAGTGCCAAAATGGACCTATCAATATCAAGTAAAATCCAGCTTACAAAAAAGTCCGGTTCAGCAAGCAGTCAGTTATCAGCAAGGCTTGAAAATTAGCCAGGCCTATAAAGTTCCGAAACAGAATAAAACCCTGGTAATAGTAAAGTATCTGGGTATTCCTTTTGAAACAGGTTATAGCATTGAAGATCCGGCACTGTTAAGTCGATAACAGAATTCACTAAAAAAAATAAGGTCTCAATTGAGACCTTATTTTTTATTTTTACTACAGAAACAGATTAAGCTGCGGTAGAACGTTCAGCGATTGGCACTACTTTACGCAGTTCAGGACCGGTATAGTCCGCGCTTGGACGGATAATACGGTTGTCTGCACGCTGTTCCATCACATGCGCTGCCCAGCCTGTCACACGCGACATGACAAAGATCGGGGTAAACAGCTTAGTTGGAATGCCCATAAAGTGATAAGCAGATGCATGGAAGAAATCCGCATTACAGAATAATTTCTTCTCGCGCCACATGACTTCTTCGCAGCGCACTGACACTGGATAAAGTACGGTATCACCGACATCTTTGGCCAAACGCTCAGACCAGACTTTGATAATGCCATTACGCGGATCATTGTCCTTATAGATCGCATGACCGAAGCCCATGATTTTTTCTTTACGTTCCAGCATGCCCAGCATTTCACGCTCAGCTTCTTCTGGTGATTTCCAGTTTTCAATCATGTCCATCGCAGCTTCGTTAGCACCACCATGTAAAGGGCCACGCAAGGAACCGATTGCACCGGTAATACAGGAATGCATATCTGACAGCGTTGATGCACACACACGAGCGGTAAAAGTTGAAGCGTTAAATTCATGCTCTGCATACAGAATCAAGGAAACATTCATTACTTGTTCATGTAGCTCATTTGGTTTTTCACCATGCAGAAGATGCAGGAACTGTGCACCAATCGAATCATCGTCAGTATTTTCTTCAATACGTACGCCGTCATGACTATAACGATACCAGTAACAAATGATTGCCGGCAAAGTTGCCAAAATACGGTCTGCGATATCCTGTTGCTGCTCAAAAGACTGCTCAGTTTCAAGATTGCCTAGCATGGAAACGCCAGTACGCATCACATCCATTGGATGCGAGTCGGCAGGAATACGCTCAAGGACTTCTTTTAATGCCTGAGGTAAAGTG
Organism: Acinetobacter lwoffii; assembly: GCA_002332985.1. GTDB lineage: Bacteria > Pseudomonadota > Gammaproteobacteria > Pseudomonadales > Moraxellaceae > Acinetobacter > Acinetobacter lwoffii_N. Next base: position 20,684 of record DDAT01000041.1, read on the forward strand.
CGCAAGGATTTAAGTTTGGCTTTGTAGGCAGCCAATTGCTCTGCCATCGGCAATTCTCCGAAGAAAATCAGATAAGCGACTTCTTCAAACTGGCAATGTTCAGCCAGATCCTGCACGTCATAACCGCGATAGGTCAGACCTGCGCCACTTTTGCCTACTGTTGAAAGTGAGGTTTTACCCGCCACTTGTCCGCGCAATCCTGCGCCAGTGAGTACTTTTCCTTCAGCCATTTTTTTAATTCTCCTGTTTAAACAGTTTATCTAATGTGTCTTCAAAGCTGTGATAATCTAAAAATTCGTAGAGTTCTTTTCGTTGTTGCATGCTATCCAGCACATTTACCTGAGTACCATGTTCGCGTACTGAACGCATCACTTCAAGTGCGGCTTTTTGCATTGCACGTGTCGCTGACAATGGATACAGCACCATGCCAATGCCCTGCTCGGCCAGTTCATCTACCGTATAATACGGCGTATCACCAAATTCGGTAATATTCGCCAAGACTGGCACACCGACCGCATCACACACTGTACGGTACATGGTGATATCGGTCATCGCCTCAGCAAAGATCGCATCTGCGCCCGCTTCAACACAGGCAGAAGCACGATCAATCACGGCTTGCAGGCCTTCTTTTTGTAGCGCATCGGTACGTGCCATCACCACAAAGTTTGAATCGGTTTTCGCATCTACAGCCGCTTTGATACGATCGACCATTTCCTGTTGCGATACGATTTCTTTATTTGGACGATGACCACAACGCTTCTGTGCAACCTGATCTTCAATATGAACCGCAGCGGCTCCTGCAGCAATCATCTGTTTGATCGTGCGGGCAATATTTAATGCACCGCCCCAACCGGTATCGATATCAACCAGTAAAGGTGTATCCACACGCTCAGTGATCCGGCGTACATCTTCAAGAACATTATCCAGGCTGGTCATGCCCAGATCAGGCAAACCATAAGAATAATTCGCGACACCCGCACCTGATAAATAAATGGCTTTATAACCGACCTGTTTGGCCATCATGGCAGCATAGGCATTTACCGTGCCCATAATTTGCAATGGTTTCTCGATTTCAAGTGCTTGTCTAAATCTTAAACCTGCAGACATTTGTTCTGTCATCTTCCTTTTCCACAGTATTGGCTATAATTATTGAAATTCGAGTATACTCATTTGGCTTGCTCATTCCATAACCCGATAGAACAAATACTCTAAAACTTTAGTCAAATTTTTAAGTTTTGCTTTACCTAATTAGCAAATAGCGCACTTATCTGGCGCAATTATGAAATATGTGCATATATTTGCTATGATGGCGTTTCAATCTCTATTGACATGTTGATGTACTATCTCCTATGCAAGACCTCGCCCTAGAACCGCTCGCCAAAGATCTGCCACAGACCAAACGTGGTCATGAGCGTTGTATTGCGCTGCTGATCAGTGCAACCGAGCTATTTCTGGAACGGGGTTATGATGCTGTGTCTCTGGATGATATCGTCCAGCATGCCGGTGGCTCCAAAGCCTCTATTTATAAGTACTTTGGCAATAAAGAAGGCTTGTTTAAAGCCATTTGCGATTATCGTCGTATCAAGTTTTTTGAAGATATCAGTATTCCGATCGAACTGATGGCACTGGATTTTCGTAGTTATTTAGTACACACGTTGCTTAATTTTTATCACCAGATCATGCAACCTGAAAATTCGGCCTTTATGCGTCTGGTACTGGAACAGAGTCAGCGCAATCCAGAACTTGCTCAGCATATTCATGAGCGAGGCCCGGTGCATGTGCAAAGTGCCATTGCCACGGCCTTAGAACAGGCAGATGCGCAAGGTTTATTACATTGCGAGAATCCGCAATATTCGGCGCAGCTGTATTTTGGTATTTTGCGCAATCTGGAATGGCGTATTCTGATGGGAATTCCGGTACAGGAAGATGATCAGGAAATCGACAAATACATCAGTTATTGTGTGGATCGCTTTTTAGACGGTCATCAAAAAGTCTAGTTTTTTTGCATTTTTCATTGCTTATAGTATATTAGCCGATTCCGTATTTTTTCTTAAACTAACCAACAACTGATTGTTGATCGAGTTTTTCGGCAATTATTGTGGAGTAACGAATGGCTCTCCGTCACTTTCTCACCTTACGCGATTTATCAACTTTAGAACTTAACCAGATTTTGCAACGCGCAATTGAGCTTAAGCGCAAACAGCATAACAATGAAGTGTTCCAACCATTTGTTGGTAAAGTGATGGGCATGATTTTTGAAAAATCGAGTACCCGTACGCGTGTTTCGTTTGAAGCTGGCATGAGCCAATTTGGTGGTAGCGCGATTTTCCTGTCTTCACGCGATACCCAGTTAGGTCGTGGTGAACCGATTGAAGATTCTGCACGTGTGATTTCAAGCATGCTGGATATCGTAATGATCCGTACTTTCGGTCATGATATCGTGGAGCGTTTTGCATCTTATTCAAAAGTTCCAGTGATTAATGCTTTAACAGATGATCACCACCCTTGCCAGTTACTTGCTGACATGCAGACCTATGTAGAGCAACGTGGCTCAATCGAAGGGAAAACTGTTGCCTGGATTGGTGATGGCAACAATATGTGTAACTCTTATATTGAAGCTGCGCATATGTGGGGCTTTAATCTGAAAATTGCAGCGCCAAAAGGCTATGAGCCACAAGAAAAATTCCTGTCTGAATTTGCCCATTGTGTGGAACTGGTTCCTTCTGCTGAAGATGCAGCGGTGAATGCTGATCTGATCGTGACTGACGTTTGGGCAAGCATGGGCCAGGAAGAAGAACAGAAGATCCGTGAAAAAGCCTTTGCAGATTATCAGGTGAATGAACGTCTGATGGATCTTGCACATCCGGATTGCTTGTTTATGCACTGCTTGCCTGCGCATCGTGGCGAAGAGATTTCAGAAAATCTGCTTGACCATAAAAATGCTGTGGTTTGGGATGAAGCGGAAAATCGCTTACACGCGCAAAAAGCCTTAGTTGAATTCCTGATTAATGAAAATCTGAAAAAAGACTAATTTTTAAGATGAATCTTCACAAATTAAGCACCAATCTCTGGTGCTTTTTTTGTCTCAGCTCTTATAATCATTGTTGAAATGGAATAAAAAGTGATTTTATACAATGCAAAAAAAATATTGGGCTTTGGCACTCTTGGCAGGTTTTAGCAGTGCTGTCTTACCGGTGCATGCTTCTGAATTTGACCAATATCTTCAAGAAAAAAATATTATTGACAGCAAATTTAAAATTCAGAAAAAAGCTGAACTGAATGAATTACTCGCAGTGCTCAGTGCAGAGGATTCCAGAACTTTACCGTTGCAGATTGATCAAAATACGATTATTGAACAATTGCAGTTAAGTGCCAACAAAACCACACTGAAAGGCATGATCATCACGCCCGATTTTAGCCAGTTTGAAAAAGACCTAGGGCGCAAAGAAGTGATGAAAGTCATTCGCAATAATCTGCTGAATAATTGTGAAATTTTCTTTGAGCATCGTTATCAGATTGCGAACCCTTACAAGGTTGAACTCAGCCTGAACTCGCAGACACAAACCTATAAAACTGATATTTCCCAAAAAGATTGCAAATTAAAATAATCTAAACCCATAAGACATTTATTTCAATTCAGGATTCTTGAATCCTGAAAACAAAAGGTAGCTATGGCTACCTTTTTTTGATGAACTTTTTTTATCAAGGTGTACCTCAATTAACGTATCAAGCCTTGTGGTTGCAAAATAATAACCAGTGCACCCAGTATTACCACTATACCACCAAGCAGATCCCAACGTGACAGTGTGACTTGATCAACGAAGCGCAACCACATTAGTGCTGAAAAAATATAGATACCGCCATAAGCGGCATAGATCCGTCCTGAAGCAGCTGGATGCAAGGTTAACAGCCAGACAAAAGCCGCCAAAGCCAGAGCTGTCGGAATCCATAACCAGTGGCTTCTGCCCTGATTTAAAATCAGGTAGGGAAAATAACAGCCTAAAATTTCCATCAATGCCGTGACTAAAAACAGTAAAAATGTCGTGAACAGCTTGGTAACTTGAATATCCATAATTTATTTATTGAACTGTATGAATGAATTTAATGATTTAAAATATGAGTGCATGAAAAAACCCGTGCAAGCACGGGTTTAATCTTTTTCGTTCATTAGGCCGGTTCAGCAGTCTGGTCTTCAAAAACTTCAAGTTTTAAGCCAACCGCTTTACCATTTTCTTTTTTCACCGATACTGCAACATTGCCGCCATTTTCAGCAAGTTCACCAAACAGGATCATCTCAGCCAGCGGTTTTTTCAGATGTTCCTGAATCAAACGTTGCATTGGACGTGCGCCCATTAAACGGTCATAGCCATGTTCCGACATCCATTCACGTGCACTCTGATCCACTTCCAGCATGACTTTTTTGTCATCCAGTTGTGCTTGTAGTTCAGTCAGGAATTTATCAACGACATTTTCAATGATGCTGCTTGGCAATGCCTTGAACTGAATCACGCCGTCGAGACGGTTACGGAATTCCGGCGAGAAGGCTTTCTTCATCGCTTCCTGATTGTCGTTGCTATTGTCTTGTTCCATAAAGCCAATGCTGACACGCGAAATACTTTCAGCACCAATATTGGTGGTGAGTACCAAGACCACGTTACGGAAATCAGATTTACGCCCGTTGTTATCAGTCAATGAACCATGATCCATAATCTGCAATAACAGGTTAAACACATCTGGATGCGCTTTTTCGATCTCGTCTAGCAACAGTACACAATGCGGATTTTTATGAATCGCATCGGTGAGCAGGCCACCTTGATCAAAACCGACATAGCCTGGAGGTGCACCGATTAAACGAGATACCGCATGGCGTTCCATGTACTCGGACATATCGAAACGAACCAGCTCTACACCCATCTGTTTCGCGAGCTGCTTGGTCACTTCGGTTTTACCAACACCTGTAGGACCCGCAAAGACAAAACTACCTACAGGCTTATCTGGAGACTTCAAACCGGCACGTGACAGTTTAATCGCAGATGCCAAGGCCTCAATCGCTTCATCCTGACCAAAGACCACACGTTTCAGATCGCGCTCAAGATTTTCCAGCACGCTCTTATCATCTTTAGAAACAGTTTTTGGTGGAATACGCGCAATTTTAGAGACGATGTCTTCAATATTTTCCACAGTAATCAAACTGTCGTCTTGCTCCGCTTTTAAACGGCGCTGAGCACCGGCTTCATCAATGACATCAATCGCCTTATCTGGCAAGAAACGGTCGTTGATAAATTTCGCAGAAAGTTCTACCGCAGACACTAAGGCTTGATCTTCATATTCCACATGATGGAAATCTTCAAACTTCGATTTCAGACCACGTAGGATATCAATAGTTTCAGAAATAGATGGCTCATTCACATCAATTTTCTGGAAACGACGCGATAAAGCATGATCTTTCTCAAAGACCTGACGGTATTCCTGGAATGTGGTTGACCCGATGCAGCGTAAAGAACCATTTGCCAGCGCCGGTTTGATCAGATTCGATGCATCCATGGTACTGCCCATACTCGAGCCTGCACCAATAATCATGTGAATTTCATCAATAAACAACACGGCTTCAGGTTTCTTTTTCAGCGCATTTAAAAGCTGTTTCAAGCGTTTTTCAAAATCACCGCGGTATTTGGTTCCTGCTACCAAAGCACCAATGTCCAGACTGAAAATTTCAGCATTTTCCAGTGGTTTTGGCGCTTTACCATTGACGATTAACCAAGCAAGACCTTCAGCAATTGAGGTTTTACCAACTCCCGGATCACCGACAAGGAGTGGATTGTTTTTACGACGGCGGCAAAGGATTTGCGCGGCACGCTCGATTTCTTTTTCACGACCAATCAGTGGATCGGTCTTGCCTTTTTGTGCTTCAACATTCAGGTTAGTGGTATAAAGTTCAAGTGGACCTGAACTTGCTGAAGATGCTGATTCGCCATCTAGGTCTTCGATTTCTTCTTCAGACTGTACATCTTCTTTACGGGTACCATGAGACAGGTACTGAGTCAGGGTCAGACGGTTAATTTGATGACGTTTAAGCAGATAGACTGCAAATGAGTCACGCTCAGAATACATGGCAACCAGAATATCAGCACCTTCTACAGTACGATCGCCACCGCTTGATTGCACGTGAAAAATCGCGCGTTGCAAGATCCGGTCGAAGCTTTCTGTCGGGTGTGGTGCCTGATCACTATTTTCACCAAGTTTAGGGGTATGTTGTTCTACGTAATCTTCTAATTCCTTACGCAACACGATGATGTCCGCACCACATGCTTTCAGGGCATTCACGGCGGAATCGTTGTCAAGCAAGGCTAACAATAAATGTTCTACGGTCAGGAACTCATGTCTCTTTTGACGAGCCATGCTGACAGCCAAACGTAGTGATACTTCTAATTGACGACTGAGCATGTAACCCCCTTAATCTTTAGGCTCTATTTGGCAAAGTAACGGATGACCTTGTGATCGAGCATAATTATTGACTTGGTTCGCTTTGGTCTCCGCAATGTCTCGAGGATACACCCCAGCTACACCCTTTCCTTCATAATGTACAGTTAGCATTACTTGTGTAGCTTGGTCAAGATTCATTGCAAAGTATTGTTGTAAAATTTCAATTACAAACTCCATCGGCGTATAGTCGTCATTTAATAAAACAACGGCATACAACGGTGGACGTTTCAGTTCTGGCGGTGCGGTCTGTACAGCTAAGTCAGAATCACCGTCTTCAGAGGGTTCATTTGCTAAACGTGGGCTGATATGCCAATCAACGATTCCAGACTCATTAAAAGAATTTTTAATATCACTTAAACACATTTGACGTTTATTGCTTGGCATAAGATTTATATTTCACACTTAATTTGCATTTGCTTCGGTTTTCGGAATTTCTGACAAGGTAGCAGACTGATTTTCTACTGCTTTGCCCTGTTCCCAACTAAAACGACGAATCACAGGCTTGGCACCAGTAAGACGCACTTCAATAAATTCTGGTTTAAAGCCTTTCGGCATGGTCCAGCGGCCAGTGAGTCGCTCATAATTTTCAAAATTAAAGTTTTTATCTTCCAGTGGTACCACCAGAATTTCAGTCCCTTTAATCAGGCGCAGTTCCACACTACCTGAGGCACGGCTTTTGCCTGGACTGACCTGAACCAGATCAATCTGGTATTCAAAGGCATTTTCGGGTAATGGTTTAATCGACAGGTTTTGAACCGCCAATGCCAGACCACCACGCTGACGCAAGATCTCGCGATAAATGGTTCCCACACTTTCGGCCTGCACCTGTTCATCACGTGCCTTGGTCATGGCCAGATACAGATCATTGGCATTGCTAACCGCCAGATCACGCTCCTGAACCGCAGTATTCAGCGTCTTGTTCAGTGTTTCCAGACTGGCTTTTTGAGTCTGTACTACATCGACCAGTTGCTCTGCATCCGCATCATAACCCGCCGCAGTCAAACCCTGACGATGTCCTACGGTATATCCGAGTACGCCACTGCTTAAGATCAATACAGCCGCACCAATGGCTAAGGGCGTATTGCCTTTCATCAATGGTTTCTTAGTACCGGGTTCCTGAGGAAGCGTCGTATTTGACTCGTTATTCGGCATTTTGATCTCTTGTTTGCTTTAATCAAGACACACATTTAAATGCAAATCTAAATGTGTGTGAAGTTCTAATACGTTTTTTATGGTAATAAACCAATATTATTTAAGCCAGCGTCTTCAGCAAAACCAAACATCAGGTTCATGTTTTGTACAGCCTGACCTGCTGCCCCTTTTACCAGATTGTCTTGTGCAACCAGTACAACCAGTTTCGTTGGTTGTGGCTTATACAAGGCAATACGCAACTGATTCGCTCCACGCACTGAACGGGTTTCGGGTGAGCTACCCGCCGGCATAACATCGACAAATGCTTCATTGGCATAGAACTGCTCATATAGCGCTTGTAAATCTGCTGATTGGCCTGCTTCAGTTAAATCGATATAGATGGTCGACAACATACCACGAATCATCGGCACCAAATGCGGTACAAATAAAATATGATCAAACACATTTTTT
>DDAT01000041.1:28795-70179 GCA_002332985.1 Acinetobacter lwoffii
ATGCTTCGACAATTTCAGGGTGATGACGATGACCCGCTACACCATAGGCCTTAAAATTATCGGAATTTTCAGAATAAATCATGCTCAGACTGGCTTTACGACCTGCACCTGATACACCAGATTTGGCATCGATAATAATGCTTTCAGGTTTCACCAATGCTTCAGCCGCTTTTAAGACTGGTGCCAGACCTAACTGAACTGTGGTTGGATAACACCCCGGATTCCCGATCACATTGGCTTTTTTAATGTCTTCACGATTCAATTCAGATAAACCGTATACAGAATCTTTTAACAGTTCTGGACATGCATGTTGCATGCCATACCATTTTTCAAACTGTTCAAGATTTTGTAAACGGAAATCTGCCGCCAGGTCGATCACTTTGGTATTTGCAGCAACCAGCTCTTCGGCATGTTTCATTGCGACACCATGCGGCGTTGCAAAGAACACCACATCGCATGATTTTAATAAATCCAGACTTAAATCGGAAAATTTAAGATCGGTATGCCCACGCAAGCTCGGGAACATGTCATCTAAACGACGACCTGCTTCAGTACGTGATGTCAGTGCTGTTACATTTACATCTGGATGTCGTAGCAAAAGACGCAAAAGTTCAACGCCTGTATAACCCGTACCACCCACAATACCCACTGAAATCACGATGATTACCTCAAATAAATGTTTCCTTTATAAGGCCTAGTATGACAGGAAGTTGAGGTTTTCTAAACCATTTCAGTGGGGTTTGCTGGTTTTTTAATTGATCAGTAGGATAAGGCCGGTTTAGAGGATTAAATGCCTGGGTTGCTTAGGCTATTTTAATAGAGTTGTATTGACCTATTAATTATGCTTTTAGGCTCCCCACCAATATGGCAACGGCGTATTTTTCAGCGCTTTACGATGCTGCTGGAAATGCTGATCATGCTTGGCAACTTCTGCCCAAAAGCGTGGGCTATGATCAAAATGCTTTGTATGTACCAGTTCATGTACCGCGACATAACGCGTGACTTGTTCAGGGAATAATACTAGCGCACTATTCAGCATAATGTCATGTTTGGCCGAACAACTGCCCCACCGGGTTTTAGGTTGTCGAATACTGCAGTTTTTAAAAGGCAAATGACATTGCTGTGAGACAAGATTTAAATATGAAGGAAGCTGTTCTTCTGCGTAGGCAATCACGAAAGTTTTTAAATATTCTTCAGGATGTCGGTCACTGATGCAAAGCTGTAAATTTTTATGATCAAAAATGAAGTTGCTCTTCTGGCTTTGATAATAAATTTGTACAGGTTCTTTTAGATTAAATAACCGCAGCTCAATCGGTAACGTCCGGTCAATATTTTCGATTTTTTCCTGCTGGGATTGCCAGGTTTTAATCAGCCAGCTTTCAGATTGTTCAATAAAATGCCGTATCTGTTTTTTGCTGCAAAAAACCGGGGCTGTGAGGCGAATCTGGGTCGCATCGACACGCAAACGTAACCGGGTTGAACGGACATTTCGGGTGATTTGGATTTCGGGTAGATCGGATAGGGTCATTATAGTTTTTTTAATCTCCCCAACCCCCTCTTTTTCAAAGAGGGGCTTTTAAAAGTCTCCCTTCTTGCACTTGTTTTAAAGCAGTGCTTCAAAACTTCGCTCAGGGAGATTTAGAGGGATTTTTTCTAGAAAGTTTAATTAAACCGCTGTACGCTCTTCAATTCCGTTATCAGTCGCGACAATGGCGATATCTGCTTTGTTGATCGCAAAGATACCGTTACACACCACGCCCGGAATATCGTTTAAGGTTTTTTCCAGTTCAAGTGCATTTAGAATATTCAGGTTGTACACATCTAAAATCACATTACCGTTGTCAGTGACCACACCTTCACGGTACGCAGGATCGCCACCTAAAGATACGATTTTACGCGCGACTGCAGAACGCGCCATTGGAATCACTTCTACAGGAAGCGGGAACTCACGCCCTAATTGTCCAACCCATTTAGAATCATCCACGATACACACAAATTTTTTTGCAATAGAGGCAACAATCTTTTCACGTGTCAGCGCTGCACCGCCACCTTTGATCATATGCATATGACGATCAATTTCATCTGCACCATCAACATAAGCATCCAGACCACTGACAGAGTTCATATCTACCACTTCAATGCCGAGTTTTTTCAAGCGTTGTGCAGTTGCTTCTGAACTGGCTACCGCAGCTTCCAATTGCAGCTCAGGCAATAAGTCAATTAAAAAGTTTACAGTACTGCCTGTACCTACGCCTAAAATGCCCCCTTTTGGCAAGTGTTTTAAAGCGGCTTTGGCTGCTGCTTGTTTTTTCTCATCTTGGGTTGCATATAGACTCATGGCTTCACTCAACTATTTTGGACTTTTGCAGCTTTTTTAAACCGCAAAGCCGTGTGGTTTGTTACAATAAGCCCCTATTTTAAACTGTTAGATGGAAAATTAACATGCTGTCTCGTTTGGTTCGACAAATTTTACAAGCAACGGTCTACGATGTTGCAATCGAAACTCCACTCGAAGCAGCGCCACGAATTAGCGAACGACTCAATAATAATATCCGCTTTAAACGTGAAGATTTACAACCGGTTTTTTCATTCAAGCTACGCGGTGCCTATAACCGTATTAGTCAATTACCGAAATCACAAATGGAACGTGGCGTTATTACTGCTTCAGCGGGCAACCATGCACAAGGCGTGGCACTCTCAGGGAAAAAGCTGGGTATTCGCGCGATTATTGTGATGCCTAAAACCACACCGGATATCAAGGTACAGGCAGTTAAGCGTCTCGGTGGCGAAGTGGTTTTGCATGGCGATTCATTTGATGTTGCCAATAAATATGCAATTCAACGTGCCCAAGAAGATGGCATGACTTTCATTCCACCTTATGATGATGAATTGGTGATTGCTGGCCAAGGCACCATTGCTAATGAAATTCTGCGTCAATGGCGCGATGTGGATTACGTGTTTGTCGCAGTTGGCGGTGGCGGCCTGATCGCAGGTGTTGCAGCGTATTTAGGTGATGTCGCACCACACGTTAAAGTCATTCCAGTTGAATACGACGAATCTGCCTGTTTAAAAGCTGCTTTAGAAGCCAATGAGCGTGTCATTCTTCCATCTGTGGGCTTGTTTGCTGATGGCACGGCGGTAGCCCAAATTGGTGAAAAACCATTTGATGTGATTCGTCTGCAAAAGTCGGACAATTCAGGCCCGATCGTTGAACCGAATGTGGTGCTGGTGAATACGGATGAAGTCTGTGCAGCGATTAAAGACACTTATGACGAATGCCGTAGCATTGTCGAACCATCTGGTGCAATGGCTCTGGCAGGTATTAAAAAATACGTGGCTGAACATGGCATCGAAGGGAAGAACATGGTGTCGATTGTCTGCGGCGCCAATATGAACTTCGACCGTTTACGCTATATCGCTGAACGTACCGAATTGGGTGAACGCAAAGAAGCGATTTTTGCCGTGACCATTCCGGAACAGAAAGGTTCATTCCTGAGTTTCTGCCGTGCATTACAAGGCCGTAATATCACTGAATTTAACTACCGTGCCAGCGATGCTTCTGCTGCGCAAGTCTTTGTCGGCATCAGTCTGAAAAATGGCGAGAAAGAACGTCAGGAAATTTATGAAACCTTAAAGTTCCAGTATGACGTTGACGATCTGTCTGATGACGAAGTGGCCAAACTGCATATCCGTTATCTGATTGGTGGTCATGCCGATATTGAAAATGAGCGCCTGTTCCGCGTGGAATTCCCGGAGCGTCCTGGCGCTTTACTGATGTTCCTGGAACGTCTTGGCCCAACCCATAACATTACCCTGTTCCACTACCGTAACCACGGCGCTGCTGAAGGACGTGTTCTGGTGGGTCTTGAAGCAACCGATGCACAACAGAATCCGGATGGCTTGATCGAAACTCTCGAAACCATTACCTATCCATATCAGGAAATTACCAATAATCTGGGTTATCAACGTTTCTTGAAGTAATTCTTTCAAACATAAACCGCCTTTCGAGGCGGTTTTTTTAGGATGATATTCTAGGCAGATTTAAAAATGTATCATGAATGAAAACACCACTTATCCATTAATTTCCAATCTTGTTAAAATTAAAAATAATTACAAAAACAGAACCTTAAGATATGAATATCACTTTTATTATTATTTTGCTCACCACTTTATTTGTCTATTTATACGGCTATCCAGCATACAAATTAAATCAAGAAGAAGATCGTGTTCGAACAAGTATGAAAAATATTCCCAGTAATGCAACCGCAAATAACCTCAGCAACATCGCTGGTATAGAGGCACATTCAGAAATACTCAACCAGTATCCCAAATTTGTTTATATTTTTCTAAATCATTATAAAGAAGTGAAATTAGATCCTAAAATTTCAGCTTTTGTAAAAAGCTTTTCTTGTTCCTCAATCGATAATTTAAAAACTTATCCTCAACTCAAACGCCAAGCCACACTCAATATCATGAAGGATGATCATCATGAATTCGAATACATCATCCAAAACAGCTATGGAACCTTATATACACATCGTCAGGTTATGTCTGACTGTCCAAATTTTCAATCTGTACTTCAGATGAAAGAAGCGTAAATACTTCAAAGATCTGTACTATTTTTACCTAAAAACTATAGCTGAATAATCGCCTTCTCATTACCATAGCGGATATAACGAATGACATAAAGATAACGAAGGACAATCCATGGCATTATTTGCAGTCATCGGGCTTGGCAGTTTCGGTGCGACCGTGGCCACACAGCTCATCAGCCTGAAGCATGAAGTGATCGGAATCGATCTGAATAAAAAATATGTCGAAAACATTTCTGATCAGCTGACCCATGCCGTGATTGCCGATGCAACCGATGAACATGTACTCGATGAGCTGAACGTTCAGCGCTGTGATGCCGTTGTCGTTGCAATTGGAGAGGATATTGAGGCCAGCATTCTGTGTGTATTGCACTTAAAAAATATGGGCGTGAAGAAAATCTGGGTGAAAGCTAAATCCAAATCCCATCACATGATTCTGACCCATCTCAATGTCGAAAAAATTATTCATCCTGAAGAAGATATGGGGGTTCGGGTGGCCCAGTCATTAAGCTATCCGATGGTCAGTCGCTATATGGCGCTTGAGGATGATCATTATATTGTCAAAATTGAAATTCATGCAGATCATCATGGTACGCCACTGAATCAGTTGATGAAGCATGCTCCTGAAATCACGACCTTATTACATAAACGCGGATCTACATTGCAATATCACGTAGATGCCAATCAGATTCTCCAAGAAGGCGATATTTTACTGGTTGAAGGATTGCTGGAAACTTTGCGCCGTCTTGCTAAATATTTTAAACATCTATGAAAAGTTCTGATTTAAAGCAACACAGGACGGTCAACCTCAGTCCTCCGAGCTTACTGGCTTTGGGTTTTCTCGGATTAATTCTGATCGGCTCACTGCTATTGATGCTGCCTATTGCACATCATGGAGAAATCAGCTGGCTGGAGGCGATTTTTACAGCAACTTCTGCTGTGACCATTACCGGGCTATCGGTGGTGAATGTCGGTGAAGCCTATACCGTATTTGGTCAAATCGTGATTATGTTTTTGTTGCAATGCGGCGGCTTGGGTTTTATGACCTTTGCCATTCTGGCAGTGATGAGTCTGGCACCGCAACTGGGGCTAAAACAACAAGTCATGGCACAGGAGTCCATTGGACAAACTAGTCTGAAAAAAGTCAGTTTTACCATTAAAGCCGTGTTTTTATATTCTCTATTCTTTGAAGCAATCGGTACGCTGATTCTGACTTTGGCTTGGCTCAAAGAATATTCGTTTAGCGATGCACTATTTTATGCAGCTTTTTATAGCGTCTCCGCTTTTAATAATGGTGGATTTTCACTATTTCCAAATAGCTTGATGAGCTTTTCAGGACAGTATCTGATTACCTTTACCATCAGTATGCTGTATATCATTGGCGGTATCGGTTTTCTGGTGCTGATGGACGTCAAAGAACATAAGCGCTGGCGTAAGTTGAGTACCAACAGCAAGCTAATCCTCTCAACGATTCTGGGTCTGAACCTAAGTGCTTTTATCGTACTTTGGCTATTGGAGGCTTCCAATCCACAGACCTTAGGTCTCATGAGTTTGGGCGATCAGGCCGTGAATGCCTGGTTCCATGCCACCGTTCCCCGCTCTTCAGGTTTTCATAGCTTGCCAATGGAACAAATGAGTGATGCATCCACTCTAGTTACCATATTTCTAATGTTTATTGGTGGAGGTTCCTTAAGTACGGCGGGCGGCATTAAGGTCGGTACGTTTATTATTGTGGTCATCAGCGTAATCAGTTTTTTAAGACGCGAAGATGAGATCCGGCTGTTTAATCACTCTATTCCTGAAAAAACTACGTTTAAAGCATTGGCCGTCGTGTGTATTACTGCAGCGTTGATCATGATGGGTTTTATGAGCTTATTAATCCTGGAACCTGAGCAGGATTTTCTGGATCTGTTGTTTGAAGCCGTGTCTGCGGCCTGTACCGTCGGTTTGTCCCGAGGGGTAACTGAGGAGCTACAACCTGCCAGTTTGATCATTCTGATGCTGTTAATGTTCGCAGGGCGTCTAGGGCCACTGACGCTTGCTTATTTTATTGCCACGCCAAAAAAGAGTCGGCTCAAACATCCGCCTTCAGAAATTCAGATTGGTTAATTTGCCTATAAAAAAACCATGCATCGGCATGGTTTTTTATTTTCATTATAAGGTCATGAAACTTGGAATCTTAGAACCAGTTCATCAATGAGACACCTAAACCGACATACGTGGCACGGTGATTATAATCAATCAGACTTTCTCCGTAGCCATCAAATAGCTGGAATTGACCACGCAAACGCCCACTGATCGGGAATGACCAGTCGATCTGTACGGCTCCACGGTTTTCATCTCCACCTTTTAAGGTATGTCGCAGCATCAATGAAAAATCATGCTCCTTATAACGATAAAATGCGGTCATGTCTCCACGGCCAATGTAGTTTTTGATTTCGGGATTGTTATCATCTTCTCGCTTCTCTTCAAAGCGATACCAAGGACGAACCATCAAGGCAAAATTGTCTTTTTCAAAACCAAGATTCAGCATCACCCGGTTCCAGCTACGTGATAACGGATCAGAACGACCATTGGACTGATGATTGATAGTCAGTCCCAACATGCGCCAGTTCAGACCCAAAAGATCATAGTTGGTTCGAAAAACTAAACTTGCTTCAGGTTCATAGTTGGTTTCACGAAACGGACGTGATTCTTCCGAGTTATATACCTGCCAACGCGAAGACTGAGTATAACCAAGCCAGAGATCACCATTATCGCCCAAGATATTTTCAACTGCCTTGGTCTTTAAAGACAACTGAAACTTTGCTTCGGTTGAGGTGAGATTTTGATCTTCCTTCACCGTATTTTCCGGATTTTCACTTTGAGGGAATTCATTTTTCTTTGATGTCCAAAAACCTGGCATCAAATACACTGGCTGATAAGAACGGATGTTCCAAGTGCCTAATTTACTTTCCGGAGAGAGTTCCCAGCGGCTATCCAGCAAAGACAGATTCGGCGTCAGCTTTGATCCTTCAGAAGCGTAAATATTGGAAACAGTTTGACCAATTTTCGCTTTTAAATTGTCGGGCTCAGGCGCAATTTCTGCTGCTGCACGACGTTCAGAAACGATTGCAGGCTTCTCAGTGACCGGAATTTTAAATAAAGCATCATAGCAAGCCAGACGCTCTGCACTACTTTCCAGTGCGGCACAGGCTTCGGCCGTTGCCGGCATGGGGCTGTTAACTACTATTTCTTCCGCATTCACTTGCGTCCCAACTGCACAGCCCAGCAAAACGCTCAGCTGCAGAGTTGAGCGCTTAAACGAATTAAGCGCCATCCCTTATCCTCTTCTTTTTATTTATAGAACTTGTTGAATTACAAAACCAAGCTGCTCCAGCATTTCACGTTTTGCCACTGGCGCTACAATGGCTTTCGTCGCCTGCTGCTCGACCAGATAGGTCTGTGCAACACGCTGCAAATCATCCAGTGTGACATTCAATAAACGTTCACGTAATTTTTTACGGAACGCTGGCGTACGTTGATGCAAGTAAGAATAACATGCAGTAATGGCTTCGCCTGCCGGTGAACCCGGTTTATCCATGCTGGCAATCAGACCCAGAATGGCTTCTTCCAACTGGTGTGGCTGTTGTGGTGCATTAAGTAACCACTGAATACTCGCATCAAAATCCTGGAAAGTTTCTGCCAGACGTGGGTCACGATAGCTGTAGAAACGGAATGAACAGGCATTCCCGTCATAGCTGGCACCACCACCATAGGCACCGCCTTTTTCACGGATGGCACTGTGCAGGAAGCCATTACGCAAATAACCCGCCAGTACCATCAATGCAGCAGCATCAGGATGTGAAACTTCAACAGCTGGATAAGCAGCCGCACAGAACTGGACATTCGCTTGAATCAACCAGGCTTCGTGCTGGTCATGGGTTACTTTTTCGACTTGAGTTAATGAAACTGGTGCAGAATCAACTTCAAGTTTATCCCAGACATTCTGAATTTCTTCGATCAGATGCTCAGACTGCGGCTCTTCACAGACTAACAGGAATTGCTTTGGTGCTTGCAACAAGACCCGATGAATCCGTTTTAATTCATCAATCAGCAGATCATATTCAGCCGGATCTTTTTCGATCTTAGACACCAGCTCGATCAGCCAGTTCAATGCACCCAAACCGGTATTGTGATAATCACGCAAAGCCAATGCACTATGCTGACGTGAAGCCGTTTGCATTGCATAGCTATGTCCAGAACCAGAAATACGTGACTGCCAGCGCGTTTTACGCTGTTGTAACAGTTCAACAATACGGTCTTTCTCATCAAAACGAAGCTGTTCAAAACCGATCTTTAACAGACGAATTGCATCCAGATGATTCACCAAAGATTTGGTGGTCAACGTCAACCAGGCAGTAATTTTGTTTTTGTCATCGACTTTAGAACGCAAAGATGCGCCCATGCCCAGACCGCCACTTACCGCTGTTTGCAGTTGCTGGAACTCAAGATAATCATACTCACCCGCACCAACTTCACCCATCAGGATCGACAGCAGGTTAAAGTAAGGCGACTGCACCACTTCATCTGGAATATTGACCAGAACCTGTTGATAATAAATCCCATTGGTCCCGGCATGATACAGGTTCAGCGGCGTATCAACACGGTTACAGATAATCTCACGCAACTGGCCTTGAACAATTTGCAATTCCGCAGGGACATCTTCCAGACCGACTTTCGGCAATAAATTCAAGTCATCCGGCGTGTCCTGACGCACATTCAATGCTTCAGTCTGCGCAATAATTTCAGCTTTCTGTTCTTCAGTCAGATTCTTGCCAATTTCAGCCAGACGCGCTTTTTCATCCGCTGCTTCTTTGGCAGATTTAGTCGCATCCGGAACCAGTGTCAATTGGACACGATGCGGATTATCCAGCAAATGCTCTTTGATCAGATTGGAAAGCCACATTGGATCTTGCAGTTCTTCCTTAACTGCGGCAATCGCAGAGTCCACATCCCAAACTTCGACCGGATCACGGTGATGAATTGCGCTGCCCAAACCGCTAAGTATCAGGCTCAGACCATACGGCGTACCATCACCATTGATTTCACGCTGATGCAATTCAATTTGATGCAGAATCGCATCGACCATGTTCTGATCAACCGGTTTAGACGCAACCTCTTCCAGAACCTTAAACACACCATTTTTAAATTCTTCTGCATGTTCAGGATTTGAACCCTGTACCGCACAGTAGAAAGTCATTTCAAAATTAGAATCATCCACGCCCATGAATGGACCTGTTGCATCAGCATAACCACACGTTTCCAGATAATGACGCAGTGGTGATGCTGAATCTTCTAACAAGATACCTTCAACTAAACGCATACCTAAACGCAGTTTAATGTCACTGGCTTCTGGCAATAACCATGACAGCACATGATAGGTCTTGTCCTGCAGGTCTTCAGCATCAACAGCATAGCTGTCTGTCACCGTCAATGGTGCAGTCAAACGGGTTTCAGGTGTTGGATACAGCGTCTGACCTTTTTCAAATTTGGACAATGCCAGATTTTCAAACTGCTCTTGCAGTTCGAATGCTGTTTTATTGCCAAAGGTCATGAAGACTGCATTACTTGGATGGTAATGTGACTTATAGAAATCAACTAACTCTTGGTAAGTCAGGTCAGGAATATCTTTAGGATCACCACCAGAATTATAATGATAGGTGGTATGCGGATATAAATGATGCGCCAGCGTGTGATACAGCTGGTCTGAAGGCGAACTCATCGCACCTTTCATTTCATTAAAAACTACGCCTTTATAGACAGGCTCGCCATTTTCCAGCTCAATGCGAATGCCTTCCTGGGCAAAATCCAATGGATTCAGGTTCGCAGCAAATGCTGCATCCATATACACTTCGAGCAGGTTCTGGAAATCTTTACTATTTTGGGTCGCAAATGGATACGCAGTCCAGTCAGCCGCAGTAAAGGCATTCATGAAAGTATTCAATGAACGGCGAATCATCAGGAAGAATGGATCACGCACCGGGAATTTTTCTGAACCACACAGCGCAGTATGTTCCAGAATATGGGCTTCGCCTTTAGAATCCATCGGCTGGGTACGAAACGCCACCAGAAAGACATTTTCGTCGTGATTGGTCGCCAGATGATAATGCGTGGCGCCAGTCACTTTATGTTTATATTCAGACACGAAAATGTCTAAAGCTTCAACATGTTGTTGACGTACCAACTGAAACGCAGGATGTACAGTTTGAGAAATGGTTTCAGTGACATCTACAGTCATGCGATCTCCTAATGCTTTAATTAAAATAACTAAGCGCATTATAGCTTTAGTTATCTGAATTATTCACGTTGAAAACCGAGGATTTTGATCGAATTAAGTAAACTTGATCATTTGAAAATTAAATCATCAAATTTACTTCCTGCATCTAGATGAGTATTTACAAGCTTAAGAAATCAGATATTTAAAATAGTTATAGCTTGGATTATTTTCTACAAATACATAATTTTGCTTTTGATAAAAACTGGCGGCCAGTCGGGTATCTGTTTGCAAGCACAAAGCTGAATAATGCGGACGTGCCAACTGTTCCAAATAAGCCAAAAGCTGTTTGCCTACGCCATGCTGACGATATTTCGGATGCACATAGAAACGGCGTACACGACCAATGCGGTCTTCAATGCCGTTATCTCCCCATTGCTGGTTCAAGCCGCCACAGGCAACCAGTTTTTTGCCATCATGCGCCACCACCAGATATTCATTGGCGTGGCTAAAGCAGTTTTTCCCGGTGCGATATTCTTCTATTAACTTATCTACCAAATTATAGCCTTCTTTACGTGCCAGAGTTGCCAGTGTTTCGATCTGATCCGGGAGTTGTTCGGCTGTTACAATTTTAATATTCATATACGCACACTATTTGAAATTGTTGTGGAGAATGACAGTTGCCAAGCGACTTAAAGTATCATGCCAGGAGCGATATCTCTTTATAAATAAAATGTGATCCTTAAATCAATGCTGCAGAGCCCTAGTACACAAAAATAAGTCAGTTTTTAGACCAAAGATAGCTGCTGAACAAAATACAGCATTTTTGAAAAGTATTTGAAAATGATTCAGCAAACTACAGCAATCCCAAGCAATCGTGTAAACTTAGGACTTTCATTTTTAATGTGATATTTGAACATGGCAACTGTTGATCTTTTTGCGATTGGTAATGCGCTGATTGACCAAGAATTTAAAGTTTCTGATGACTTTTTAACTGCACATCACTTGCAAAAAGGCACCATGCAACTTGCAGATGGTGAGACTCAGGCCACTCTTTATCAAAATCTTCAAGCGACTCAAGTGTATAAGGGTCAGGCTTCAGGTGGTTCAGCTGCCAACACTACCGTGGCATTTTCTGCACTCGGTGGTTCTGCATTTTATGGCTGTCGTGTCGGAAATGACGAATTGGGACACATCTACCTGAAAGGTTTGAATGATGCTGGCATTAAGACCACCACTCAATCGATCAGTGAAGGCGTAACAGGGACATGTATGGTTCTGGTCAGCCCTGATTCTGAACGTACCATGCATACCTATCTGGGTATTACGGCCGAACTGACTGATCAACAAATTGATTTCAGCGCACTAAATAGCGCGAAATGGCTATATCTCGAAGGTTATTTATCAACTTCTGACACAGCACGTCATGCCGTACAACAAGCACGTGATATTGCCCGTGCCAATGGCGTTAAAATTGCCCTAACTTTATCTGATCCTGCCATGGTGCAATACGCGCGTGCCGGTTTGGATGAAATGATTGCAGATGGTGTAGACTTGCTGTTATGTAACCAGCAAGAAGCGCTGATGTATACAGAAACAGATAATCTTGAGGCAGCCCTGCTTAAATTAAAAACAATCAGTCAGCACGTTGTCATTACATTGTCAGCTGAAGGCGCACTGATTTCGGATTATCAAAATACATTTACTGTTCCTGGCCGTAAAGTGCCTGCAGTAGATGCCAACGGTGCCGGTGATGCTTTTGCCGGGGCTTTCCTGTACGGATTGAATGCTAATTTGGGTCTTCAAGCTGCGGCTGAACTGGCGATTCTCATTTCGAGCCAAGTGGTTTCACAATTTGGTCCGCGCCTGGCAGTTGAAGACTATGCGGCATTATTACAAGACTTTCAAAAGGAATGTGCTTAATGTTTAAAATCTGCATGACCGAAGACGTTCCAGAACGCGAAGCACGCTCTTTTGAGCTTCCCGATGGAGATAATATCTTTATCACACAGCGTGACGGTGCCTTCTATGCCTATCAAAACCTGTGTCCGCATTTGCAGGTCGAACTGGAATTTCTGGAAAACCAGTTTCTGGATCGCGATCAGGAATTTATTGAATGCTCCACGCATGGCGCCTTGTTTCTGGTAGAAAGCGGTGAATGCATTTCTGGGCCTTGCCAAGGTCAAGCACTTGAAAAAGTAGAGATTACCGTGCATTCTGATGGTGGAATTTACCTCTCAGAATAAGACTAAAACGGACTTCACCATGCCTGCATTTTTTCTAGACTATAACCTGATGCCTTTTCATCTGAGTTTATTGGCGATTATTCTGTTCGGTGTGGTGAAAACCATTGGTTTCTATTTTGGACTCAGACCCAGCAAGTTTCTGCAAAAAATTTCACCTTATGACTTTCAGCAGATGGATCTACTAAACGTCAAATTCTCCAAAACCTTGATTGTGTTTTTCTTCCTGATGAATTTTAGTTTTGCCGGCTATGTTTTACAGTTCCTGATCTATTCTCAGGAATTTAAATTTCTGCCTGCTTATTACCTGATTATTCCGGCTTTAATCATTGCGACTTTTTTTACTATTTTTATGATTCACTGTCTGGATCAGGTCATTCCACCTAAATATAAAAAGAACAATGTCAATTTACTTGGCCGTTTAGCGACAATTTCCAGTGGCAATGCCCGACCCGGTTTTTCTGCTCAAGCGCGGGTGCGAGATGAGTATGGGCAACTGCATTATGTACAGGTAGAACCTGAGTTTGGTGAACTCGGTTTTCAGTCGCAGATTATCCTGATTCGCATGAGAAAATCTCATTATGTTGCCAAGAAAATTTGTAAATCTAATCAGCTGTTCAGCATGAATCTAGATTAAATTCTAAATCATTTGATAGTTATTAAAAAATCCCGACAGATATCGGGATTTTTTAATGTCTATATTTATTTTTTAAGAAGTCCTGAAACCATATTCAATACATTTTGAATATCATTATTGGCTTCTTGCTTACTGGTCTGCTCACCTTGTGGAGTAAGCGAATCAATAATCTGCGGCAAGACCTGTGAAATCGCACTATAAACATCCTGTTTCGGTGCATGGGTTTGTTGTGCAACTGCTTCAACTTCCTGATCATCAAACAGGTTTTGCACCTGCTGCGGATCGACATTGGCATTTTCACCGGGGCCGGTCGACACCCAATCATCGACCTGGCTATTGAGCCCCTGTCCTTTGAGCTTGTCTAATGCACCCTGTAAACCGCCCTGTTTTTGAATCCAGGCCAGCACTAAAGGCAGTACTGCAATCAATAAGGTTTTACCAGTAGAACCACCCAATCCTGAACGAGGCTGAGCAGTACCTTGAGTACCACTACCACCGAACTGACTTAGTACTGAACCTAAAATTGCCCCCAGACCATTTTGTCGAGTCTGCTGGCCGGTTTGATTTTGCTGGTTTTGAGGATTTTGATTTTGCTGAGGATTTGACTGGTTTAAATGCCCTAGCACAGACCCTAGGATATCTGCCAAGCCACCTTGTTGTGAGGACTTTTGCTGCGACTGCCCGCCACCCAATGCCTGCTTTGCTAATATTTCCACAATACTACTCAGGTTTGTCATGTCCTATATCCTATGTGCATCTTAATTACAGAATACGGCCTGCCCTCATATTGTCTAGGCAAGATTGTGTTAATATTTGCAATCTTGGTTAAGCAGGTTTTCGGTTTACCAGCGAAATTTATCCCAGTTTTCCGGATTAGCCCAAAATTTGGAGTTAAACCAGTCTGGCACGTGCTTATAGGTTAAAATATTAAACTGCCACAGCGCAAAATCGGCCTCATGTGTGGTCTTGTCAATCAGCTGGGTAAATCCTAAAGCTCTCAATAACTTTTCATTTTGCAGCCGGCTGATCACCACTAGCCGTTTGGCAAACAAATCACGTAATTTCACCAGAATTTGACTCATGATCTGTTCAGACAAATGTTCTGTTTCTGCAGTATCCAGCATCACCACAGCCAAGTCATAACGTTGCTGAAAAGGCAGATTTAAAAAGTCAGATACGCTAAAATAGGACCATTGAATAGCTGGCTGAAACTGGACTTGGCTCAAGTCCTGCCCAATACAAATAGCAGTATGAATTGGCTGTTCCTGTGCGAAATCGTCTAGCATTGAAGTAATGACATTCTGCTCAGCCATAACTGCATCCTTATGATTTAAGTGAGTAATTTTTATGGAACTTCAGGGCATTTGTCATAAAATGCACGTCGGCCTCAAGGACCTTAGTGTAACTGATCAACAGATACAGCGGGCAAATGTTGAATATAAATTAATTTTAGATCGTGCAGAAATTGATCTTCCGTTTAATTTAGGCCAAGAAATCGAGATTGAATGGACCGGTAATATTTACTGCGTGTCTTGTGGCAACAAAACTTCCAAATCATTTTCGCAAGGTCACTGTTTTAAATGTTTTAAAACCAATGCTTCATGTGATATGTGCATCATGAAACCAGAGACTTGCCATTATCATTTGGGCACTTGCCGCGAAGATGAGTTTGCACAGAATGTCTGCTTTCAGCCACATATTGTCTATTTGGCCAATTCTAGCGCATTAAAGGTCGGTATTACCCGTACCAGCCAAATGCCGACCCGCTGGCTTGATCAGGGTGCGACCCAGGCCCTGCCGATTATGAAAGTTGGCTCACGTCGTCTTTCCGGAAAACTCGAATTCATGTTTAGTACTCAGGTTGCTGATAAAACTGATTGGCGCAAGCTACTCAAAGGTGAAGCAGAACCCCTCAATCTGATTGAAGTGCGTGAACAACTGTTAGAAGAATTTGCGCCTAAAATTCAAAGCATTCGTGAAGAATTTAATCAGAATCTAGAATTTAATGAAAATATTGAAGTATTGGAAGATGAATTCGCACGAGAATTTATTTATCCGGTAGAACAATATCCAGAAAAGATTAAATCGCATAATCTTGATAAAACTCCCTTAATTCGTGGCAAGTTACAAGGCATCAAGGGGCAGTACTTAATTCTGGATACTGGCGTAATTAATATGCGCAAATATACTGGTTATGAACTGATTATTCGTGCTTAATCCATTATTTGCTTAGAGCATAAAAAAACCAGCCCGCAGGCTGGTTTTTTATACAACAATTTTATTTGATTTTTGCCTGAGATTTCAAGTAACGCGTATAGTCATCAAATTCTTGCTGACCACGAAGTTGTTGATATAACTTCATCAACTCACTGCGTTGTTCTACACTCAATACATCCACCGGATTTTTCTTTACTTCTGATACCGCAACCACAACCAGCTCATTTGGCATTTTCGCTGTCGTCACTGACCAATGGCCTGCTTTTGGTGTCGGAAGACTAAAAGCCGCACGCTGTACATCACGTTTTAGTAAACCTTCAGCACGTGTGTAAACACCAGCATCTTCAAAGATCAAATCACCTTTCGCCACTGCTGCAACCGGTTTGGTTTTGAACTCATCCAAAGCTTTCTGAATTTTTGCTTTTGCCAAAGCAGCTGCTTTGTCTTCAATCAGCTGAGCCTTAACACGCGGTTTTGCTTCTGCCAGTGTTTGTTCGCCGGCTGCATGATAATTACGCACCTTTATCCAGGCTACATCACCATTGGCTAACTGAATGCTTGATGAAGCATTACGATCACCATTTTTAACATCGTCATTAAACAATTTGACTTTGAGGTTAGCATCGCTCAGCACAGGATCACGGGTCGAAAGTGTTACACCTTGGGCTTTCTGGACTTGTACACCTTTAACTTCCTGTGTAACGACATCCAGAGAATCACTTCCTACCACCATATCATTTAGCGTATTGACCGTATCAGAGAATGCATTGGATTTTTTAGCAGCCAAGGCTTCTTCAGACAAACGTGCTTTTTGTGATTCAAAAGAAGGAACTGCAACATCTGGCGTTTGCACAGAAATGATGTGGTAACCATAATCTGTTTTCACTGGTGCAGACACCTGACCCGATTTTAAAGAACTAACCGTCTGATCAAATGCAGTACCAAATACACCTTCTTCATAAACGGCAAGCGCGCCACCTTTAGACTTAGATTCAGGGTCTTCAGAATATTGTGCTGCTGCCTGAGCAAAAGTAGTACCGGCTTTAATTTTGGCTGCAATATCGGTCGCCAGTTTTTTTGCTTCAGCATCACTACGACTGTCCGCCGTAATTAAAATATGCTTCACATCTGGTTTAACTGCCTGTTTTTGTGTCGCGACAAAAGCCGTGTACGCTTCTTGAAGTTCAGCATCGGTAACCGCCAAACTCTGCACCTGAATATCGCTTGGCTTTAACACCACATAGTCGACATCTACACTGGTCGGCTGTTTAAACAGTGTTTTGTGCTTTTCATAATAGGCAGCAATGTCTGCATCCGTCACTTTGACATCTTTTTTATAGCTGTCCAGATTAATGCTAGAAATATGAATATGACGTTGTTCAGTTTGTAAATCAGCAATCTGCTGCATTTCGACTGAGCTTACCAATGGATAATCCAGAAAAGTCGATGACAGCATCTTCAGCGCATGATCTTTACGTAAACTTTCGATCAAAGCGCGATTGGTCATGCCAATTGATTTTAGATAATTTTCATATAAAGCATTCGAGAACTTTCCATCTTGCTGAAAAGTAGGCTGCTGAGCAATCATCTGTTCAATTTGCTGGTCACTCAGACTGATCCCTAATTCTTCAGCCTGTTGCAGCAATAAAGTACGTGCAACCAGCGTATCCATGGCTTTCTGGTCAATGAAGCTTTGATTCAGTAAAGTTTCCTCCCCATTGGCATAACTGAGATATTGTTCTTTAAATGATTTGGTCAGTGACTCTAATTCTTTTTGAGATATTTCAGTCCCGTTCACTGATTTTGCTGCATCAGAGTTTCCACTGCTAAAATATCCTTCAATACCTACAAGTGCTAACGGGGTCAAAAACAGAACGAGCAAGACTTTGCCCAACCAACCCTTAATAACTTTACGAAAAGCTTCCATAAGTATTCCAATATTTTATTTGCAAAGGATTTTAACCGAAAATACCCATTGAATGAATGTGTTAATCATCACAATTAAATTTATCAATAAAAAACGCGCCAAAGAAGGCGCGTTTCGTCGCTGGGTAAGCTTAAGCTACAGCGTCTTTTAAGCCTTTACCTGCTTTGAAGCTAGGTACTTTGCTTGCTTTGATCTCAAGAGTAGCACCAGTTTGTGGATTACGGCCAGTACGTGCAGCGCGTTCTTTCACACCGAAAGTACCAAAACCCACTAAAGTTACTGTATCACCCGATTTTAAAGCTTCAGTAACAGAAGCAATTGTAGCATCTAAAGCTTTACCTGCGTCAGCCTTAGATAATCCCCCTTTTTCTGCAATTGCATCAATTAATTCTGATTTATTCATGAAGATTACGTCCTCTTAATATCGTTTATTTAAGGTTCAAGAATTGGTTTAACATGCCATAACGCCTTTATAGCAATGCTTTAGGTATAAACGCAATACTTAAGAACCTCTTTTTTTTCAAAAAATATGCGAAAAAAACATTGAATAATAAATAAAGTCATTTTATTTAAGTTTTTTCGGCAATTCTTCTTTCATTTTTTCTTGTTCCGCAGTCAACTGATCAACCTTGGCATGCAACTGGAGAATTAAACGTTCCAAATACTGTACATCCTTCAGTGTGACTAATCCTATACGATTCAATGAGTGATGAATAGAGTTGTCGATTAATTTTTCCACTTTGTCTTTGGTGTCTGTGACCGACTCTTTGGCTTTTTCTGAAACCTTCTCTACAGTTTGATCGGCAATATCTGCAGTTTTAGATTCAAGTTCTTCCCCGACCTTGACCAGCGAGTCAAACAGTTTATTGCCTTCTTCTTCTGCACGTGAAAATGCCCCGAGTCCAGCCAACCAGATCTGTTTGGTGTATTTACGAAAATCAAGAACCGATTTGCGCTCCGAGGCAGATTTAGACTTGGGTTTCAGCATTTTCTCATTCGAAGCTTCAGCTGAGTCTTGTGCTGTTTTTGACTTGTCCATGTGCACGGCTCCTGTTTGTTTTCTACGCAATTATTATAAATTATTCTACAAAACCACTGCATAATAGCAAATTTAGTACTTGATAGATTTGATAAACTGTTCTACAAAGCAATTTATTTCAAGTCTAATTTGATTTAACCCTGAAATCTCTTCACAAGCAGGAAGCTTTTTCACTTTATATTTCAGGTAAGGATTGGTTGTATATGAGCGAATCGCAACAAAGTCAAAATCAACCGCATTTGTTGCTTACGATGACGTTAATTGTTTTAGAGACAATATTTACTTTCATTCTCAAGCATGATCGTGTCGTTGCATTACAGGCCAAAAAGTTTGTAGATGAAAACATCTCGATTAAAATCAATAGCTATATTCCATATTTCGACTTTTATGTGCAATTCACCTCCAATGGACTATTATTTGACCACAAAGCACCGGGCCGCATTGTCGACCTGGATGTGCGCACTACACTTCCCGATCTGATTAAAATTTTCATTTTTGGCAATCGTCGTAGCATTCGCAGCATGCGCATTGATGGCAATCAGGTTTTAAAAGATGAGTTTCGTGATCTGTTAACCGTATTCAGCTTGCCAAAAGTACTAGCCGACTGGAAACACTGGCTGTCTGATGCGCCGACGGATGAAGCGGAAATTATTGCTTCTAAAAAGCGTATTGCACCGCTTTTAAAGAAAATTGAAGAACAGCGCTCCAAGATCAATACCCTGCAAGTGGAAGTCAAACAGTATAAAAACCGCCTGAAACGGATCGAACGCCGTCAAAAGCGCATTAATATCATTTTTGGCCTGAGCAGCGTACTTTTGATTATGTTATTAGTGTATAATTGGCTGAGCATGTAAATCTTTCATTCTCCAAAAATTAAATCCCACTAAGGTCTACTAAAAATAACTTGACTAATTTAGTCGGGATTCATAAAATCTACACATCTAGTCTAACCATGTGTATCGAATCATGCGCCTAACCACTCGCGGTCGCTACGCTGTGACTGCTCTACTTGATCTAGCTTTGCAGCCTTCTGAAAAAACGATAACGCTCGCTGAAATTGCAGCACGTCAAACTATTTCTGTTGCTTATCTTGAGCAGTTATTTGCGAAGCTCAAGCGTCATGGTTTAGTTTCTAGTGTTCGTGGCGCAAATGGTGGTTACCATTTAGCACGTAATGCAGATGAAATTACTGTGTTAGCAATTATTGAAGCTGTAAACGAAACAGTTGATGCGACTCGCTGTGACCATAAAGGCAATTGCCAGAATGGCGCGATGTGCTTGACTCATGATTTATGGCAGGAACTCTCCCATCACATCGCCGATTATTTAGAAAAAATCTCGCTTGCTGATCTGGTTGCACGTGACAACGTCCAGACTGTGTCATTACGCCAAAAATCAGCACCTTTAGATTCAGCCCTTTTATCGGTTACAGGTATTTGACATGAAACGTCCGATTTATCTTGATTATGCAGCTACAACTCCTGTAGATCCTCAGGTTGCTGAACGTATGATGGAATGCTTAACATTCGATGGTACCTTTGGTAATGCGGCATCTCGTTCACACGCGTATGGTTGGCAAGCAGAAGAAAAAGTTGAATATGCACGTGAACAAGTTGCGAATTTAATTAAAGCTGATCCACGTGAAATCGTATGGACTTCAGGTGCAACCGAGTCAGACAACCTTGCGCTTAAAGGTGTGGCTCATTTCTATGCATCTAAAGGTAAACATATCGTTACCTCTAAAATCGAACATAAGGCAGTCTTAGATACCTGTCGTGAGCTTGAGTCTGAAGGTTTTGAAATTACCTATATTGAGCCTCAACCTCAAACCGGTTTAATTACGCCTGAAATGGTACAGGCAGCGATCCGTCCAGACACAATTCTTGTTTCCCTGATGATGGTGAACAATGAAATCGGTACTGTGACTGATGTTGCAGCGATTGGTGAAATCACTCGCGCCAACAAGATTTTCTTCCATGTCGATGCAGCTCAGGCAGCGGGTAAAGTTGAAATTGATCTTTCAACTTTAAAAGTAGATTTGATGAGCTTCTCTGCGCACAAGATCTATGGCCCTAAAGGTATTGGCGCCCTGTTTGTACGTCGTAGCCCACGTGTACGCCTTAAAGCTGAAATGCATGGTGGCGGTCATGAACGTGGTATGCGTTCAGGTACCCTTGCGACTCACCAGATTGTCGGTATGGGTGAAGCATTTGAACTTGCAGGTAAAAACCTGGAAGCTGAACAGACTCGTCTACGCGTACTTCGCGACAAATTATGGAATGGCTTACAAGGTCTTGAACAAGTGTTCCTGAACGGTCATCCAACACAAAACGTTGCGAACTATCTAAACATTAGCTTCAACTTCGTTGAAGGCGAATCATTGATGATGGCATTGAAAGATGCTGCGGTATCTTCAGGTTCGGCATGTACATCTGCAACACTTGAACCATCTTATGTACTTCGTGCATTGGGTCTTTCAGACGAACTTGCACACAGTTCGATTCGCTTCAGCTTTGGTAAATACACCACTGAAGAAGATATCGATCACGTATTGACTATCACTAAAGCTGCTGTTGAGAAGTTACGTGAACTTTCTCCGCTTTGGGATATGTATAAGGAAGGTATTGACCTTTCTAAAGTTGAGTGGGCTGAGCACTAATTTTCATCCTGAGATAGTGACAAATCCGTTGCTATCTCATTGAGAAAAGTTTTTTTACCCCCATATTTAATACTAAGGCTGACCCCGAGGTTTGGAGAAGCAACATGGCTTATAGCGAAAAAGTAATTGATCATTACGAAAACCCTCGTAATGTTGGCGTTTTAGACAAAAATGCTGAAAACGTTGGTACTGGTATGGTTGGTGCGCCAGCATGTGGTGACGTGATGCGTTTACAGATTCAGGTAAACGACGAAGGTGTGATTGAAGAAGCACGTTTCAAAACTTATGGTTGTGGTTCTGCCATTGCATCAAGTTCACTTGTGACCGAATGGCTCAAAGGTAAAACTTTGGATCAAGCCCAAGCGATCAAGAACATTGATATTGCGACTGAACTTGCACTTCCACCAGTAAAAGTACACTGTTCTGTTCTTGCTGAAGATGCAATCAAAGCAGCTGTAGAAGACTACCGTAGCAAGAAAGTTAAAGCTTAATTGTTCCACGTTTTGAAATTTTAACGGAGTTTTCATGATCCATTTAACTGAAAATGCTGCAACTCATATCAGCAATTATTTAAAAAATCGCGGTAAGGGTGAAGGCATTCGCGTTGGTGTGAAAACTTCAGGCTGTTCTGGTCTGGCCTATGTGCTCGAGTTCGTCGATGAAGTCGATGCACATGACCAAGCCTTTGAGCAGTTTGGGGTTAAAGTATTTGTTGACCCGAAAAGTCTGGTTTATCTTGAAGGTATGGAGATGGACTATGTTAAAAACGGCTTGAACGAAGGCTTCGAATTTAACAACCCCAACAAAAAAGGCGAATGCGGTTGTGGTGAATCCTTCACTGTATAAACCCGGCAGTTATTCTCTTTTGACATTAAAACAGTGTGTTTCACACTGTTTTAATTGCATTTATGCAGTTATTTTTGCACATTAATCGCGGATCCCATCTCCCATGAATCATTTTGAGTTGTTCAACCTTCCTGTAGCACTCGATATTGATTTGGCGGCTTTAAAGACTAAATTTTTAAAGTTGCAGCAACAATATCACCCAGATAAAGCTGAAGACAAAGATCAGGCTCTGATTAAATCAAGTGATATCAATCAGGCATTTAAAGCCTTGTCAGCGGTCGATAGCCGTGCAGCGTATTTACTGTCTCTCAAGAAACAGGATTATCACTTAGATCAGTCGATCAGTGATTTTGAATTCTTGCAGGACGCTCTGGAAATTCGTGAACAACTTGACGATGCAACTTCTGCTGAAGATTTAACTTCACTAAAAGTCGAAGTCCAGCAATGGATTGAAGGCTTGGTTCGCGAGTTCAAAATTGATTATGCGGATGAAGATTGGGCCGAAGCACGCGATACAGTGCGCAAACTACGCTTCTTCGTTAAAGTCATGGCCGATATCGACAAAGCGGAAGACCGCTTCCTGGACGATGACAGCTTTGATCTTGATGATGATTTCTAATTTTTAGTATTTAATATTTAACGTGCAAAGGATGTAACACTATGGCTCTCTTGCAAATTGCAGAACCAGGTCAATCAAGTGCACCACATGAACACCGCATTGCGATTGGTATCGATTTAGGCACCACCCACTCTTTGGTTGCCACGGTTCTTTCAGGTAAAGCCAAAGTACTTAATGACGAACAAGGTCGTGTGCTACTTCCTTCTATCGTGCATTATGCAGAACAACAGACTCAATACGGCAATGAAGCTGCGCCTTTCATTACTTCTGACCCTAAAAACACCATCGTTTCTGTAAAACGTTTTATGGGTCGTTCGAAAGCTGACATCAAATTCCAGCACCCTTATGCGTTGGTTGGTGAAGCGAATGAAATGCCGGCTTTTGAAACCGCGCAAGGCCGTAAGACTCCGGTTGAGATTTCTGCAGAAATTTTAAAGCAGTTGAAAGACCGCGCTGAAGCCAATCTGCAAAATCCGGTCAATGGTGCCGTTATTACTGTTCCGGCTTACTTCGATGAAGCACAGCGTCAGGCAACCCGTGATGCTGCTCAACTTGCCGGTTTGAATGTTTTACGTTTGTTGAATGAGCCAACCGCTGCTGCTGTTGCTTATGGTCTGGATCAGGAAAGCAATCTAAGCACAGACCGTAACTATGTGATCTATGACTTGGGTGGCGGTACCTTTGACGTTTCGATTCTGCGTTTCTCTCAAGGTGTGTTTGAAGTTCTGGCAACCGGTGGCCATACCGCTCTCGGTGGTGATGATCTGGATCGTTTGATCCTGAAATGGGCCAAGAAACAACTGAATATTGACACTTTGAATGATGCAGAATATGCACATTTTGTGGTTGCGGCACGTAAAGCCAAAGAAGCTTTGTCGGATGCAGATTCAGTTCAACTCAAATTGCTTGATCAGGTATTGACGCTTGACCGTCCGACATTTGAAGAGATCATTAAAGTCGCTTTGGATAAGACCATCAGCGTATGTAAGCGTGTGATGCGTGATGCCAAGCTTGAACTGGATGACATTCAGAATGTTGTTTTAGTCGGCGGCTCAACTCGTTCTTATGCGGTACAAAAAGCCGTGCGTGAAGTGTTCAATCAAGAACCGCTTTGCACCATTAACCCGGATGAAGTGGTTGCGATTGGCGCATCAATTACTGCGAACCAATTGATTGGCAACTC
The DNA here is from genome assembly GCA_002332985.1 of Acinetobacter lwoffii. Taxonomy (GTDB): domain Bacteria; phylum Pseudomonadota; class Gammaproteobacteria; order Pseudomonadales; family Moraxellaceae; genus Acinetobacter; species Acinetobacter lwoffii_N. The sequence continues at coordinate 53,014 of DDAT01000041.1, forward strand.
AACTGATGGCTCATTACTATTAGACGTGACGCCTCTGTCTCTTGGTCTTGAAACCATGGGCGGACTGGTTGAACGATTAATTTCGCGTAATACTGCGATTCCAGTCGCTCGTCGTCAGGAATTTACGACTTATCAAGATGGCCAGACTGCCATGTTGATTCATGTGGTTCAAGGTGAACGTGATCTGGTTGAATATTGTCGTAGTCTGGGCCGATTTGTGCTGCATGGCATTCCGCCAATGACTGCCGGTCAGGCACGTATTGAAGTAACGTTCCAGGTCGATGCTGATGGCTTGCTGACTGTATCTGCGAAAGAAACCACTTCTGGTGTGACAGCTCAAATCGATATCAAGCCATCTTATGGTTTGTCGGGTGAAGATACTGAACGCCTGTTGCTAGAGGGTTATAAGTTCGCTGAAGAAGATAAAAATCTTCGTCATTTGAATGAAACCAAAGTTGAAGCACAGCGTGAACTGGAAGCACTGGTTCAGGCACTCAAAGCGGATGCCGGTCTTTTGACTGAGGAACAGCTTGCAGCATTGCAAACTGCGCAAGCACAACTTGAAACTCAGCTTCAGGGTTCAGATATCAAAGCGATTGAATCTGCCGTTGAACAGCTTAAAATACATAGTGATGCTTTTGCAGCAGCACGTATGAATCAACATATTGATGCAGCTCTTAAGGGCACTAAACTCGACGACTGGTCAAACTCAAACTAATTTAAGGTAACGACTATGCCACGTATTAAAGTTCTTCCACATGCGCAGATTTGCCCCGAAGGTGCTGAGTTTGAAGTCGAACAAAATGCCAATCTTTGCGAAAGCCTACTGAAAAATGGCATTAAAATCGAACATGCCTGCGATATGTCAGCAGCGTGTACCACCTGCCATGTAGTGGTACGCAAAGGTTTTGACAGTCTGGAAGAAATGGATGATGTTGAAGCTGACTTACTCGATCGTGCTTGGGGGCTAGAACCTGATTCACGTCTTTCTTGTCAGGTTAAACTGGACGATGAAGATCTGGAAATTGAAATTCCGAAATACACCATTAACCATGCGTCAGAAAATCACTAAGATTTTCGTTTCATAGTTAAATAAAAAACCACGCTCAGGCGTGGTTTTTGCTATTTGAATATAAGCAGTTTTAATCAAATGTTTTTTATTTGGCTTGAGTTAATTTAGATAAGTTCTAAATATGTTCAATCACTTCATCTTCAAGCTTCAGTTTGACAATGCCTTGCGAATTGGTCATTTTCTGCTGAGTTTCAATACGTTTAATCATTTTTTCCAGCACATGAATCAGCTCGGGATATTCAAAGTTTTGCACTTCATCCAGATTCAGTAATAAATGAAAGCCCTTATATTCATAATCAAACCAGCGCTGATACTCAACTTTCTGAGACGCGTATTTTTCCATGACCTGCCAAGTTCTTACAGGTGCTTTAATGCCTTTCAGGAAAATCGGCTTTTTCGGTGCGCAAAGATAATCATCTTTGATCAAATTATGAGTATCTTCCGAAATCAGGATTTCATCAACTTCCGCTGCACTTTGCAAACGCGCTGCCAGGTTGGCATCACGCCCTACAATGGTATAGGCCATACGATGCGTAGCCCCATAATTCCCTACGTGGCAATAACCGGTTGAAATCCCCATGCGGATATGCAGTGGCGGATAACCCATTTTAATCCAGCGTTCCCGCAGCAATTTCATTTGCTGACGCATCGCCAATGCCATTTCCATACAGTTCTTAGCATCCTGTTCCACACCTTCGGAGTTCGGATCACCAAAAAAAATCAGGATGGCATCACCCATGAATTTATCGACAGTCGCTTCATAATTTTTAGCGATTTCGGTCATATGCCGAAGATAGTCATTCAACAGGAATGCTAAATCATCTGGAATCAGAGTTTCAGATAGCTCTGTAAAGCCTTGAATATCAGAGAAAAAGATCGTCAACTTTTTACGTTTATATTCAATTTTGGCTTCAGATTCACCTTTCATAATGGATTGCCATAACTGCACGGGCGCATAGCGACTCAGCTGATTGGCAAATTCCATATAACGGTTCATCTGTTCGAAATAATGGTCTTTTTTCTGGGTCATGTATTGCACACGACCACTTTGATAAAAACTTCCGACACCAAAATAGGTAATCAGACAGATAAAGCCTAAAACGGTCAACTCACTGCTGGTCGGTTCGAAATAATTATTAAACCCAAAGACCAGAATATTGGCCAGATAAAAAAGCGTAATCCCGATCAGGCTGGCTAGAGATGCCATCATCAATGAAATTTTATTGCTGATCGCGGTATAGAGCACTGCGACCAGACCCAGCAAGGACAAGACCAAGTCCAGATGCACGGCCGCCAAAACCACCGAAATGACAATGACATCAATCAGGAAAAGAATATTACGCCGGATGTGATAATCATGACGATAGATCAGCCAGCGAGATAGTTTCGGTGTAATTAGCAAAACCAGAAACAAAAAAAATGGAACAAAAAGCTGATACTGGGTATCTGGTTCAGTGTAATGAAAGACGACCAGAACCACAGACAGCATGATGTATCCCATCATGCGATGGAAATACTCAAACTGATGGGGTTCTTTTTGAATCCAGTCGTCTAATTGCACTCACTCACTCCCTGAAGTCCGCAACTGTTCATGGTTCTCGGAATGCCTTGGCTGATTAGTCCATGCGCCAGTCAAATGGCATGTCGCCCTGACCACGTAAAGCCAGCATTAAGGTTTGACGCATATGTGCCAATACTTCACTGCTATAAGGAACAGCAGATGTACCCCAAACAGGCTTCGGCCATGCAACGTCGTTCTGATAACGAACTACATGATGAAAATGCAATTGCGGCACCATATTACCCAGCGCTGCTACATTCATTTTATCTGCACGGAAAACACGTGCCAGCTGGCTTGATAACCAGCTTGACTCTCTTAAAAACTGCTCTTGGTCAGCTTGACTCAATTCATATAATTCAGAGACACCCGGCACACGTGGAATCAGAATGAGCCAGGGAAATTGCATATCATTCATCAAACGACATGTTGACAAAGGAAAGTCGCCTACAAAAAACGTATCTTGAGCAAGTTGTGGATGCAAACTAAACATATCTTTATAAATGATGCAAAATTAGAATGATGGCTAATACTAACATATCCAACTGAAGCTGAATATTGAAAGCAATGTGTTTAAAGACAAATTCTCATGATTTGTTGCGAAGCACATCACAACAATTACTGTAAACAATTCATTAAAAAAATCAAGCCTGTTGTTCCTGCAAACTTCATTGGAAAATGAAATCCAAACTGAATTTTCAGGCTGATTTAATCGAATAAAATCAGTGCAATTCTTTAAGCAGACTGTCCAGTAAATCCTGTATAAACTGAATCCGCTTTTGATAGTCTTCCAGCATGACCATGACTTTTAGACGTTGACCGCCATCCATCCGGAAATAGGTCGGATGTTTCTGCATCATCTGGATAATCGTCATGGCTTGAACCGGAGTATCCGGTGCAAATTCAATATGCCCACCCTGACTGCTGATATCAATTTTAGTAATACCAAGCTGCTCGGCTTTCAATCGAATCTGATGTACAGCAAAGAGCTGTTTGACCGGTTGCGGCGGTATACCAAAACGATCAATCAATTCCATCCGGATATTATCCAGCTTTTCCTGGGTATCGGTATTACTGATGCGTTTATAGAACAACAGACGTTGATGCACATCACCCAGATATTCATCCGGAATCAGTGCTGGCATATGCAGGGTAATTTCGGCAGTCAATGACAATGGTGCGTCAAAGTTTGGCGTTTTACCTTTTTGAATGGCTTTGGTGGCTTTTTCCAGCATTTCCATATACAGGCTATAACCAATCGCCTGCATCGAACCACTCTGCTGTTCACCGAGTAATTCACCTGCGCCGCGAATTTCCAGATCTTCAGTTGCCAGCATAAAACCGGCACCCAAAGTTGAAGCACGCTGAATGGCATCCAGACGTTTTTCTGCATCACCTTTTAAGGCTTTTAATGACGGTACCATCAAATATGCATAAGCCTGATGATGTGAGCGCCCTACACGTCCGCGTAGCTGATGTAATTGCGCCAGGCCCAGTTTGTCGGCACGTTCAATCAGAATGGTGTTGGCATTCGGAACATCAATCCCGGTTTCAATAATGGTCGAACATACCAGAACATTATATTCCTTGTGATAAAACTGCTGCATCACCTGCTCCAGTTCACGTTCACGCATCTGTCCGTGGGCCACAATCACCCGCGCTTCCGGCACCAGTTTACGGATATGCTCGGCGGCACGATCGATTGTATCAACTTCATTATGCAGAAAATAAACCTGACCACCGCGCAGCAATTCACGCAGAATCGCTTCTTTAATGGTGTCATCGGTATGTTCCTGCACAAAGGTTTTCACCGCAAGACGGCGTGCCGGCGGTGTGGCGATAATCGACAGATCACGCATGCCACTAAAGGCCATATTCAGTGTCCGTGGAATTGGAGTTGCAGTCAGTGTCAGCATGTCGACATCGGCACGCATGGCCTTGATTCGTTCCTTGTCGCGCACCCCGAAACGATGCTCTTCATCGACAATCATCAAGCCAAGATTCTTAAACTGAACATTTTCCTGCAAAATCTTATGTGTACCAATCACAATATCGACTTTACCTTCAATGAGGTCGTCAATGGTCTTGGTATGTGCTTTGGAAGAGCCGAAACGTGACAGCACTTCAATCCGGACTGGCCAGTCGGCGAAGCGGTCTTTGAATGAATCATAATGCTGCTGTGCCAGCAAAGTGGTCGGTACCAGAATCGCCACCTGCCGGTTATTCTGTACTGCAACAAATGCGGCACGCATTGCGACTTCTGTCTTACCGAAACCCACATCACCACACACCAGTCGATCCATCGGCTTGGCCTGCTGCATGTCATGCAACGTCGCTTCAATCGCATTGGCCTGATCCAGTGTTTCTTCATAGGCAAAGCCACTGGCAAATTGCATATACAGGCTTTGATCGACTTCAAAACTGATTCCAGGCTTAGAAGAACGCCGTGCCTGAATATGCAGCAATTCGGCCGCGACATCGTGAATCTGTTCCAGTGCTTTACGTTTGGCTTTATTCCAAGCATCTGTACCGAGCTTATGTAACGGTGCCAGATCCGGATCACCACCACTATACCGGCTGATTAAATGCAGATTGGTCACCGGCACATACACTTTGGCGGCATCCGCATAATCCAGCTGCAAAAATTCGTGATCCTGATCATCAATACTTAAGGTGACCAGACCAGCATAACGTCCAACGCCGTAGTCGATATGCACCACAGGTGCGCCCATGGTCAGCTCGGTCAAGCTGCGAATCAGAAACTCTTCCGAAACTTCCTGCTGACGTTTTCTACGGCGCTGTACTACCCGATGTTCATACAGCTGATTTTCAGAAATTACGCTGATGCGATCAGTCAATACCAGACCACGCTCTAAAGGCGCATTGGTAATGGCAATTGCATACAGAGATTTAATAAAACTATCAAAATTTTCAACTGTTGGAATATCACCCAGACTTGGCCTTAAGGCGTCTTTAAGACTTTCCCGGCGTCCAGCACTTTCAGCCACCAGCAGTACCGGATGATTGGCCTGATCAATATATTTTTTAACTTCATGAAACGGTTTTTCACGTTTCGGATCTACTGGCAAACGTGGTGGCAACTGGGTATCAAGATTCAATACTCCAGCTTTTTGGTCAAAAGGCGTTTGTGCGGCAATGATGCGTGCAAACTGGTTCAGCTGCTCCAGCACCTGATTGGTCTGAAAAAACAGGCTTTCAGGCGGCATGATCGGTTGGTCGACATTGTGGCGACGATCTTCATAACGGCGCACAACATCCTGCCAAAACTGGCTGAGACTTTCTTCCAAAGCCTTATCTGTAATGACAATGCCATTCTTAGGTAAGTACGAAATGAGTGAACTTTGACCTTGCATGGCTTCAGCGCTAAAAAACAAGGGCAAATAAAACTCGATTCCAGGAGAGACTATGCCATCCATCACATCCTGGTATATCGGATTTTTCTTCGGATTCGCAGTCGGAAAAAATTCGGCATAACGGTCACGGAACGTCGCACGACCTTCCTTAAGCGGAAATTCCTGTGCAGGCAATACGGTAAACTGCTGCAAACTTTGCGTGGTGCGCTGAGTTTCGGCATCGAAAAATTTCAGGCTTTCAATTTCATCATCAAACAAGTCAATCCGAATCGGTGCTTCCTGCCCCGAGGCATAAATATCCATGATACTGCCGCGTACCGCGAATTCACCCGGATCATAAACGGTGTCGACCAGATGATAACCGGCCTGAATCAACTTTTTCTTTTGTTGTTCCAGATCAAATTTCTGACCGACATGAATATCGAAATGCTCACCCAGAATCCATGAGGTGGGCGCTACACGTTGTGCCAAAGTTGAGGCAGACAGCAACAGTACGCCAGTTTTGGGCATATTGGATAAGATTGCCAGACGTTCCGAGACAATATCCTGATGGGGGGAGAGACGGTCATAAGGCAAGATTTCCCAATCCGGAAAAATCGTGGGTTTAATCCCATAAAATTCCAGTTCACTTTCCAGTTGACCCAAATGCTGATTATTACGTGCAATCACGATAAATAAACGCGATTGCTGCTGCACGATTTCCTTGAGCAATAATGCAGTTGAGGAACCTTGCAGATTGCCTAACCAGCGTTTCTCGCCTGCTTTGAGCTGTGGTAAATTGAGTTGGGAAATTTCTTGCTGGAACATGGATATAGCTTTAAAGTCTAAATAACCTGAGGCTTATATTAGCACGATGATCTCAGGATATTTTGTTATTTTTATGCAGTCTTGCCACATCCATATACTTCGATTTTAAGCCACTTTTGCAGCTTATTTTTGATCGCGCAGAAAGTTACGATAATAATCATTTAACTTCTTAAGAATCATTTTAAATTGCAGCAGATTCTCTTCGGTATTCCCCAAACTTGCATTAAAACGCTGATGGGCAATTTCCAGATCAATTTTTTCATTGATCAGCATCGCGGTGTCATATAACGCTTTTAAATCATCAAACTGTTTTAAACGGCGATTCGACAAATACTCTAATCGTGCACCCAATTCCTGATTGAGTTGAATACCATCGACGATATAACCAGTCCCTTCTACATACTGGATATTCTGCTCTTCTAAATATAGCTGTGCAGCAGTCGGTTTATTACTTTTAAATAATGCACTGATTTTATCAAACATCGCCATTTACCCAGCCAAATATAGTTCAGGCTCTAGTCTAGATGAAAATGCCTCAAATCCACATCCTAAACTTGAGGCAAATTATCAAAATAGCAGCGATTCGCTGTTTCAGACGATTTAATAGATATAGGTATGTTAAGAAACCTGTTCGAGCTGATTCTCTGCTGAAGGGATTTCAGACACCAGATTTTCAAATGCAAAAATCTCTTCTAATTGCGCTTCACTCAATAAGCCCAGCTCCAACACCACTTGCGGTACAGTTTTATTTTCCCGCATACATTGTTTGCCGATTTCATCGCATTTGGCATGTCCCAATATCGGTTCAAGCAAGGTCACAATCCCGACACTGCGCATGACGGAACTTAAGCAAATCTGTTCATTGGCCTGAATACCAGCAATACATTTCTGATTCAGGGTTTGCATGCCTTGGGTCAATAACTGAATTGATTCATTCATCGCCACGGCAATCACAGGTTCCATGACATTCAATTGTAGCTGTCCGGCTTCCGCAGCCATAGTAATGGTTAAGTCGTTACCAATCACCCGAAAGGCAATCTGATTGACCACTTCCGGAATTACCGGATTGATTTTTGCCGGCATGATCGAAGAACCTGCCTGTAACTCAGGCAAACGGATTTCAGCTAACCCTGTACGCGGTCCCGAACTGAGCAAGCGCAAATCATTACAGATTTTGGACAATTTCACTGCCAGACGTTTTAAACTGCTCGACAAAATAATAAAGACGCCACAATCGCTGGTCGCCTCGACATAATCTGCCGCTCCTTTTAAAGGTAGACCTGTCAGGTGTGCCAAGATTTCCACCACCCGATTGGCATAGCCCGGCGGTGTATTGACCCCGGTCCCAATCGCAGTGGCACCTAAATTGACTTCCAGCAACAACTGTCGCATCTGTCCAATCAGCTTCAGGTCTTCTTTTAATAAGGTGGCAAATGCCCGAAATTCCTGTTCCATGGTCATCGGAACTGCATCTTGTAACTGGGTACGTCCCATCTTGATGACATATTCAAATTCGGCAGCTTTATGGTCGATACAGTCAATCAATGCTTTAAGCACGCTCAACAATTCATCCAGACTGCTATAGGTCGCCAGACGCAAAGCCGTTGGATAGACATCATTGGTCGATTGCGAGGTATTGACGTGATCATTCGGATGCAGAATGTGATAATCGCCTTTCTGATAACCTGACATTTCAAGTGCAATATTGGCAATTACCTCATTGGCATTCATATTGATGGAAGTTCCGGCACCGCCCTGATAAGGATCGAGTGGAAATGCCGTTTGCCACGCTTCCGGATGCTGAATCAATTCATCACAAGCTTTCTGAATGGCAGTACTGGTCTGCTCGGACAATTTTTGAAAGTGCAGATTGGCTTGTGCCGAAGCTTTTTTCACTTGGGCCAAAGCACGAATAAAGTGCGTTTGTTGCCCCACCGCCAATCCAGAAATCTTAAAATTTTCGATGGCACGTAAGGTATGAATCCCATAATAGCTATGCAACGGGATTTGTTTTTCCCCCAATAAATCACGTTCAATGCGGGTCGGTTCGATTTGAAGCATATTGTCCACTAAAAAATACTCTTGGCGATGCACCGTATTTGGTGTGACATTAATATGAGCAAACAAATACAGGCCTAATAGGAAGACTTTAACCTAGATTTACTACGATTTATTACCAATACGCTAAAGCTGTGATTTTTGTAAGATTGTGTAAGCAATTGGCTAAGATTCAAATATTTTCATTATTTATTCAAAATTTCCACTTTTCCCCTGAATTCGACGTCGTATTGCCTTTTATCCGCTCAAGTTATTCCTAATTCAATTTCAGTGAATTACTACTCTACTTACAATAGGTATACATAAAAGCTGTGTAATTGTTACAGAGTGTAATTTTTAAACCATGCTTGAATCACCTCCTTGCAATCTCAGTACAAAAAATCATCTTGGACGATGATTTCCATATTTACAGGATGACCTGCCTATGACTTCTTTAAACCCCACCCTGATTACTTTCATGTTTTATATTATCGCCATGATTGCAATCGGTTTATATGCTTATCGTGCCACCTCCAATTTTGACGAATATATTCTAGGTGGACGGAGTCTGGGCAGTGTGGTCACTGCACTTTCAGCGGGCGCATCGGATATGAGTGGCTGGCTGTTGATGGGTCTTCCGGGAGCCATTTACCTGTCTGGCCTGTCAGAAGCCTGGATTGCGATCGGTTTGATTATCGGTGCATGGCTGAACTGGTTACTGGTGGCAGGTCGACTGCGTGCCCATACCGAATATCAGAACAATGCCCTGACCTTGCCGGATTATTTCACCAGCCGTTTTTCCGATCGTAAACGTATTTTACGGGTCTTGTCTGCCTTGGTGATTCTGGTGTTCTTTGCAATTTATTGTGCCTCAGGCATGGTCGCAGGTGCACGACTGTTTGAAAGCCTGTTTGGCTGGGATTACACCACAGCGCTTGTGATTGGTGCGATGGCGACGATTCTTTATGTTTGTATTGGTGGCTTTTTGGCGATCAGCTGGACAGATACATTCCAAGCCGGTTTGATGATTTTTGCCTTATTGCTGACTCCGATCATTACCTTCTTGGCTCTGGGCGACAACAGCCAGCAAGTGAGTGTCATCCTTGAATCAGCTCGTCCACATGCCTCCAGCATGCTTGAAGGTTTAAGCACCGTTGCGATTATTTCCAGTCTGGCTTGGGGCTTGGGTTATTTTGGTCAGCCGCATATTCTGGTGCGTTTTATGGCAGCAGATTCGGTCAAAACCATTCCTGCTGCACGCCGTATTGGCATGACCTGGATGATTCTATGCCTAGGCGGTGCAGTGGCTGCCGGTTATATCGGTATTGCCTACTTCAGTGTCAATCCCGCATTGGCTTCGGTGGTGAATCAAAACCCTGAAACGGTATTTATGGAGTTGACCAAAATTCTGTTTAATCCTTGGATTGCCGGAATCATTCTGGCTGCGATTCTGGCAGCAATCATGAGTACCTTAAGCTGTCAGCTTCTGGTCTGTTCAACCACCCTGACCGAAGATTTATACAAGAGTTTTCTGCGTAAAAATGCTTCACAAAAAGAACTGATCTGGGTCGGTCGCGGCATGGTCTTGGTGATTGCCCTAATTGCCATTTCACTGGCGATTAATCCGAACAGTAAGGTTTTGGGTCTGGTGGCTTATGCCTGGGCGGGCTTTGGTGCTGCATTTGGCCCGCTGATTATCTTGTCGCTATTCTGGAAACGAATGACCCTCAACGGCGCAATTGTGGGTATGGTGGTTGGTGCCATGACTGTAATTGTCTGGAAAAATTACATGGGTGATACCGGTCTGTATGAGATCATTCCAGGCTTTATTCTGGCCACCCTCAGCATTATCATCGTCAGCCTGCTGGATAAAGCACCGAGTGCTGATGTGGTCAAACGCTTTGAAATGGCTAAAGCCGAGTATCAAAAAGAAATGGCAGAAATGAAAAAATAATCACCTTTTTTCTTGCACATAAAAGGGACTTAATCGTCCCTTTTATGTTTCTTAGATTCACAAATGAAGTTCTTGAAAATTACTTGGCTTTTCCCGGCATTTTCAGATGGATCTGCTGACTTTCTTTAATCACTTCCATCACCGGATAACTGCGCGTTTCTTTAATTCCGGGCAATTGCCACAAGATCTGACCAGAGATTTTCCGGAACTCATCCATATTGGCACAGCGGATTTTTACCACGAAATCAAACCCGCCACTGATCATATGACACTCGATAATTTCAGGAATCTGCCGCACAGCATGGGAAAATTCATCTAAAACATTCGGCGTGGTTTTATCCAATAAAATTTCAACAAAGACCACAAAACCATTATTCAACATGACTGGATTGAGGCGCGCTTCATAGCCCACAATAAAACCTTCCCGGGTCAGCTTTTGTACACGCGCCAAGGCTGCTGTAGGCGACAAATTGACCAGTTCAGCCAGTTTGATATTGGATAGCTTGGCATCGGATTGCAATAAACCCAGTATACGAATATCTATACGGTCAAGGTTCAAATAAGGACTTGGCATTAGAATTATTCTCTAAAAAAAGCGAAAACTATAGTGAGATATTCGTCAAATATTCTGTGATTATAGATTAAAACTCATTCACCTCAAAGAACTGATTGACGCAGTACAGGAAGTCACTATGCCAACCACTCTCCGCCCAGATTCAATTTTAGATTCAGCCCAGCACTCAAATTATATTGCTGAATTTAAACACAAAAACCAATACGAAGAACGTATTAATACGGCATGGCGTCGTGCAGAAACTGAATGCGTCGAAGAGTTATTGGCCCATAGTGAAATTTCTTCCGAGATGAGTGACAAGATTCAGGCGCTTGCCTTTGATCTCGCACATTCCTTACGTGAACGCAAAAGTTCCACTGGGAAAGCCGGTATTGTCCAAGGCTTATTGCAGGAATTTTCTTTATCTTCTCAGGAAGGCATTGCCCTGATGTGTCTGGCAGAAGCCTTACTGCGGATTCCGGACAAAGCCACACGTGACTTGCTGATCCGTGACAAAATCAATCAAGGTAACTGGAAAGAACATTTGGGCCAGAGCCAATTGATGTTTGTGAATGCAGCAGCCTGGGGACTGATGCTGACCGGCAAGCTGATGGAAACCCCACAGCAAAAAAGCCTGTCTAGCTTATTGACCGGTCTTTTGGCACGCAGTGGTCGCGGGATTATCCGTAAGGCTGTCGATGTTGCCATGCGCATGATGGGCGAGCAGTTTGTCACGGGTGAAACCATTGATGAAGCCCTGAAAAATGCCGAACCGTTGGAAGAAAAAGGCTTTCGCTATTCCTATGACATGCTGGGTGAAGCAGCACTGACCGATCCGGATGCTGAACGTTATTATCAGGATTATCAGCAAGCCATTCATGCCATTGGGCAATCTTCGCAGGATAAGGATGTTTATGACGGGCCTGGCATTTCTATCAAACTCTCTGCGCTGCACCCCCGTTATCAGCGTTCGCAAATGGATCGCGTGCATGATGAGCTCTATGCAAAAGTACTGAAACTCGCGGTCTTGGCCAAGCAATACAATATTGGTTTAAATATCGATGCTGAAGAAAGTGATCGCCTTGAGATTTCACTTGAACTGTTAGAACGCCTGTGTTTTGAACCACAATTACAGGACTGGAAAGGCATTGGCTTTGTGATTCAGGCCTATCAGAAACGCTGCTTCTATGTCGTGGATTACATCATTGATCTGGCGAAGCGCAGCCAGAAACGCTTGATGATTCGTCTGGTCAAAGGCGCATATTGGGACAGCGAAATCAAGAAAGCCCAAATTGATGGAATGTCAGATTATCCGGTATTTACTCGTAAGGTGCATACGGATCTGTCTTATATTGCTTGTGCGCGTAAGCTGTTGGCTGAACCGGATTATATCTACCCACAATTTGCCACTCACAATGCACAAACGGTAGCGACGATCTATCAGCTGGCACAACCTGAGCAGTATTATGCCGGTCAATATGAGTTTCAATGTCTGCATGGCATGGGCGAACCGCTGTATGAAAATGTCGTGGGCGATCCATCGAAAAATAAACTGGGTGTTCCCTGCCGGATCTATGCGCCAGTCGGTAATCATGAAACCTTGCTGGCTTATCTGGTGCGTCGTTTACTGGAAAATGGTGCCAATACCTCCTTCGTCAATCGTATTGCCGACAAGACCTTGAAAATTGAAGATTTGATTGAAAATCCACAGCAAACCATTTTAAAGGCGTCAAAACAGGAAGGCGTGATGGGTGCCAAGCACCCGCATATTCCTTATCCGCAAGATCTTTATGCCGATGCACGATTGAACTCTTCAGGACTCGATTTGGCCAATGATGCTGAACTCAGTATTTTAAATGAAGTCGCTGCCAGTCTGGCAAATACGCAATTTCAGTCAGCTGCTATGGGAACGGCATTTAGCAGCGTGGATACGCCCCATGCAGTTCAAGTGATCAATCCAGCACACCATCAGGATGTGGTCGGCACAGTCTATGAAGCAACTTCTGAACAGGCCGAAATTGCACTCACTCAAGCAGTTAATGCACAAAGTTTCTGGGCCAATCTGCCAAAAAATGAGCGTGCTGCCTGCCTGAATAAAGCCGCAGAACTGATGGAACAGCGTTTGCTTCCGCTCATGGTTCTTCTTTCTCGCGAAGCAGGTAAAACCTATGCCAATGCGATTGCCGAAGTACGTGAGGCGGTAGATTTCTTGCGTTACTATGCAGCTCAAGTTTTGGATCTCAGTGACAATGTACAGATCCAGCCTTTAGGCACCGTGCTGTGTATCAGTCCATGGAACTTCCCGCTGGCGATTTTTACCGGTCAGATTTCAGCAGCGCTGGTCGCTGGCAATACCGTGATTGCCAAACCGGCTGAACAAACACCGCTCATTGCAGCACAAGCCGTACAGATTTTATGGGAAGCCGGCATTCCGCAGGATGTGTTACAGCTATTGCCGGGCCGTGGTGAAACCATTGGTGCACAGCTCAGTGCAGATCCACGTATTCAGGGCATCATGTTTACCGGTTCCACCGAGGTCGCCCAAATTCTACAAAAAACCGTGGCAGAACGAATAAACCAGTTTGGAGAAAGCGTCACCCTAATTGCTGAAACTGGTGGTCAAAATGCCATGATTGTGGATTCATCTGCATTGACTGAACAGGTGGTGTTGGATGTTGTGAGCTCTGCCTATGACAGTGCCGGTCAGCGCTGTTCTGCCCTGCGTGTCCTTTGTGTGCAAGAGGATAATCTGGAGGCTGTTCGCAACATGCTCAAAGGTGCCATGCAACAGTTGCGCGTTGGCAATCCGGTCTTGCTGAAAACCGATATTGGTCCAGTGATTGATGCAGAAGCCCAGCAAAATATCCAAAAGCATATTGAGCAGATGCGCAGCAAAGGTCATACAGTTCATCAGTTGATGTTTAATCAGGACCAGACTGAATTAACTCCAGGAACATTCATTGCACCAACCCTGATTGAACTGCCAAATCTGGATGATCTGGAACGTGAAGTGTTTGGCCCGGTACTGCATCTGATCAGCTATAAATATGGCGAACTGGAACAGTTGTTAGATCAGATCAACAGCAAGGGTTATGGCCTGACCATGGGCTTGCACACGCGTATTGATGAAACCATGCAAACCGTGATTGCACGAGCGGAAGTCGGCAACCTGTATATCAACCGCAATATCGTTGGTGCGGTCGTGGGCGTCCAGCCCTTTGGTGGCGAAGGTCTGTCTGGCACCGGCCCGAAAGCAGGTGGCCCGTTGTATATCTACCGTTTAATGCATCAAGTATCCGAGAAAAAACTGGCGCAGCCTTATGCAGTTCAAGCGGGTCCAGCACTTGTTGAAAATAAACTTGTTCAGGAGTTTAAAGTCTGGGTAGCTAAAACTTTCCCAACTTTATCTTTAAAAGCACCTATGCAAATTGCGACTGGTCAAAGCTTTAGCCTGCAAGGTCCAACCGGTGAGGAAAATCAGTACCTAATCTTGCCACGAGAAAGTCTTCTATCTTTGGCACACACGGAGCAAGACCAGATTCAGCAAATTCTGGCAATTTTATCGGTCGGCAGTCGTCCTGCATTCCTAGCTGACAATACTTTTATTCTGAAATATTTACCAACCATGCCAGCCGCGATCAGCAAGCAATTTAAAGTGGTCCGGGATATTGAAACAGGCGCGTTTGATGCCGTCCTGCATCATGGTGATTCTTCTGAACTGATTGATTTGCAAAAACGCATTGCAGGCCGAAAAGGTGCAATTATTGGTATCACCCATTTAAGTTCGGGCAACTATGATATTCCGGTCGAGCGATTTGTGATTGAACGCGCGATCAGTATCAATACGGCGGCGGCAGGCGGCAATGCCAGCTTGATGACGATGGATAATCTCTAAATCAGTCCAATCATCTCAGCATTTTTAGCTTAAATCTTTCCTCTTTATGGCCAAACCTCTCTCCTCAGAAGGTTTGGTCTTTTTTATGCAGCTTTTAAAGCGGCTTGACTACAATAGGCTTAGGCAGATCGGCAATTTTTTGCTACCATTTGCGCTTTAAAATATTTGCGATTTCTTACTGCATATGACTTCATCTTATCAGCAACAACTTGAAGCCAAAATTGAACGCATCAGCGCTCAGTTTGCCGAATATCAACCACCTGCTTTAGAAGTATTCCAGTCTCCTGAAAAATATTTCCGCATGCGTGCTGAATTCCGGATCTGGCATACTGAAGATGATCTGTTTTATGCCATGTTCGAACGTGACGAAAACAACAATAAAAAAGTGATTCGTATTGATGAGTTTCCAATTGCAGACCGCAGTATTAATGACTTGATGCCGCAACTACTGGCAGCATTCAAGGCAGATGCCAATCTGGGTCATCGCCTGTTTGAAGTCCATTTTCTGGCGACTTTAAGTGGTCAGGTTCTGGTATCCCTAATTTATCACCGTAAACTGGATGAAAGCTGGGAACCTGCAGCAAAAGCGCTGGCGGAAAAACTCAACATCAAACTGATTGGTCGCAGCCGTGGCCAGAAATTTGTTCTGACTGATGAATATGTGGTGGAAGAGCTATCGGTCTTTGATCGTCGCTATAAATACAAGCAGATCGAAAGCAGCTTCACTCAGCCGAATGCACAAGTTTGTCAAAAAATGCTGGAATGGGCATGTGATGCAGCGGAACAATCAGATAAAGATTTGCTGGAACTCTACTGTGGCAATGGGAACTTTACCCTGCCGCTTTCGACCAAATTCCGCCGTGTTTTGGCCACTGAATTAGCCAAATCTTCAGTTTATGCAGCTGAGTGGAATATTGAGCAGAACCAGATGGAAAATATTCAGGTTGCGCGTCTGTCTGCCGAAGAATTCACTCAAGCGTATAATGGCGAGCGTGTTTTCCGTCGCTTGCAGGAAGCACAAATTGATATTTCGACTTATGATTTTGAGACGGTATTTGTTGATCCACCGCGTGCCGGTATTGATGATGAAACGCTGAAACTGTTACAGCGTTTCGAACGTATTATTTACATTTCTTGCAATCCAGATACTTTATATGACAATCTGAAACAGTTGTCTCAAACGCATAAAATCAGCAAGTTCGCCATGTTTGACCAGTTCCCGTATACGCACCATGTTGAGACGGGTGTCTTGTTGGAAAAAGTATAAAGAATTTGTTTCAATTTATTATATTGTTACAAAAATGGAGCTTTCTAAAGCTCCATTTTTTATATTAAAAATCATTTATTTAATAATAAATATTGACTTGTACAGCAAGAAATATCGTTAGACCTTTAGGCTTCCATCGGAAATTTTCAAGATCAACTGCTGCTTTTATCACATAGGTCCTATTGCTTTATTTATTTAATTGGCTATATTTCACTCTATGTTAGGTTGTTGTATGAAGGCTCTATGAGTTTTTGGCAAAAGTTGTTTTCTCATGAACAACACAATGAACACAAGAATCAAATCGCTTGTGTTGAAAATGATTGCTCTTGCAAGACAAATGAACAGCTTCTTGAAGCACTTTCTAAAGCCACTGATGAAGAAATCATCATCGGAATTAAAAAGGTTCTCGTATCTCGAGGCTATAGCCGCAAAGAACTGAATGAACTTCAGCACTTGCCATTGCAATAATCGGCCAAGGTTACAGCCGTATAAAGAAAGCACTTGCGTAGTCAGGTGCTTTTTTTATGCTTGAAAGTTTAGTTAAAGGGTTTGGTCTTCTCTATTTCACCATAGTTCATTTACTCCAACTTTAAAACCTCCACAATCAGGCAAAAAACGCTGAACAACTCATTTGCTCCCCTACTTGTGA
>DDAT01000041.1:70215-71962 GCA_002332985.1 Acinetobacter lwoffii
CTTGTGATTTTGAAGAGATGTTAAGGCTTGCTTAGGCTATTTAAAACCTTTGTCAGAAGTATATTTCTTAACTAGTGCTTTCTTTTAATCCCTTTAAACTTGGCTTAATAACGCTTCAATTCTGATCTGAAACTCAGGCAAAGCATCGATTAATTTAGCAAAACACAGTACACTTCCTATTAAACGACAATGCTTTTTAAATGGCTTAATTCTGATATGCAACAGACTAAACGGTTTCCCATAGGCGCACATCTTATGGTCAAACATTTCGGTTATACCCATCATGGGATTTATGCCGGACGTGGTCGTGTCATTCATTATTCCGGCTTTGCGCATTTATTCAAGAAACGCCCCATTGAAATCACCTCGATTGAAAAATTCAGTCATGGCAAACCGATTCATATGCAGCATTATGACTCGGCAAAATATAAAGGTCGTAAAGTGGTGCGCCGCATGCGATCCAGAATGCATGAAAATAACTATCATTTGATTATTAATAATTGCGAACATTTGTGTACCTGGGCGATTACCGGTGTGGAAAGCAGCCCGCAAGTGATTTACATGATGAATCGCCTCACCACGATTGGTTATATCAGCTCGATGATGAGTTTTATGAACAGCATGTTCCTGACCCTGACCACGACCAGTTTCGCATTGGCGCTGTACATCAAGAAGAAGCTCAGAGATAAAGCCAATCTGCGTTTGCAACAATACCGTGAATTGCAAGATCAGGCTAAAACTAAAGTGTCAGACCTGACTAATTTTAAACATCGTTAATTCAAAGCCTAGTCTACCGATAAATGATGAGCAGGAAAGGTTGAGGCCGTGTTTACATTTTGATGATGTCGATAAGGAATTAGGTTAAATAGCCTTTTTTGGCTTGAATCGCTTCAGGTAGTGCTTTGCCTAAAGAGCTTAGGGTTTCCCGCTCTACCAGTCGTACAATTGAATCTAGCGGCAGATCATTGTCTTGTAGACCAAAGGGTTCTTCCAGCTCCGCACTAAGCTCATCCAGCCCGAGTAGCATATAAGCAATTAATCCGACCAGGATCGGCGTCCACAGGCCTAAATTTGCCTGCAAACTGAAAGGCAGGATAAAGCAAAAAGAATAAACCGCACGATGTAATAATACCGAATAAGAAAATGGTAATGGCGTTGACGAAATTCGGTCACAACCAGCCTGAATATCTCCCAAGGCCACAGTATGCTGATTCAGGTTGTTATAAATAATATCGCTGATCTTACCCTGTTTATATTGCTGTACCAGCTCTTTTTGCATCTGTTCCAGCACCCATTGTGATGGATTGATTTGCATGGGCAATTGCTCAAATGATTTAGGTTCAAAACCGGTAGTCGCCTGATAATCCTGAATACTGGGCGTTTGCTGTCTCAACCGGTCACGTAACAAATGGGTAAACAGCATCATGCGATACAGCAACATTTCACGGGTTTGATTATCTAGCACATGGCTGTCGCGGCATAAATGACGCGTGGTTGCAATCAACGCACCCCAAAGCTTACGACCTTCCCACCAGCGATCATAGCAGGCTGTATTTCTAAAACTTAAAAAAATCGAGAGAATCACACCAAAGATGGTAAAGCCAATTGCCGGGACGGCAGGAAGGCTCACGAAATGTGCCTGACTCAAATACACCAGTAAAGCGGAAATAAAGACCACCAAAACCAATGCGGGCAGCACCTTGGGCAGAATTGTTCCCTGCCAGGCAAACAGTAAACCCAAACTATT
>DDAT01000041.1:72062-72272 GCA_002332985.1 Acinetobacter lwoffii
CCCAAACTATTATTCTTATCACGCACAATCATGCAATTTTCCCTGCTGTATTGAAAAAGCCCAACCAGAGTTGGGCTTTTTACATTCTGACTTAAACCAGCTTATTTGCCAGGTTTAAAGCTGTCCTTAAGATCAAGGATACGGTTGAATACCGGTTTTTCGCTTGAATGATCGTATTGATCTGCCACAAAATAGCCTTCACGCTCAAAC
>DDAT01000041.1:72508-79856 GCA_002332985.1 Acinetobacter lwoffii
AAATAGCCTTCACGCTCAAACTGGAACCGGTCTTCCGGTTGTGCTTGTGCCAAAGCAGGCTCAATCACGGCCTGAACTACCTTTAATGATTCAGGGTTCAGGTTTGCCAGGAAGTCATCACCCACTTCTGGATCAGATTCGGTGAACAGACGGTCGTAAATACGCACTTCCGCAGGAACGCCTTTTGTCGCAGATACCCAGTGAATCACACCTTTCACCTTACGACCTTCAGGATTTTTACCCAAAGTTTCAGGATCAATCGAACATTTCAGCTCAACCACTTCGCCATTTTCATCTTTAATGACTTCGTCGCATTTGATCACATAGGCATGACGTAAACGGACTTCACCACCTGGAATCAAACGTTTAAAGCCTTTTGGTGGCTCTTCTTCAAAGTCTTTACGGTCAATATACAGCTCAGTCGTCAATGGAATAACGCGCTCGCCCATATCGACATTCGGATGACGTGAATGGGTCAGGTCCATATCGGCTGGCAAGTTGGTTAAAGTCACTTTTAATGGATTTAACACCGCCATACCACGAGCTGCGGTATTTTCCAGAGACTGGCGAATACAATATTCCAGCATGGCTACATCGACGATACTGCCATCAACCTTCGACACACCGACACGTTGACAGAAATCACGCAAACCTTCAGGTGTGAAACCACGACGACGCATACCCACTACAGTTGGCATACGTGGGTCATCCCAACCATTTACATGACCACCTTCAACCAGTTTACGCAATTTACGTTTTGAGGTGATGGTATAGTCCACATTTAAACGGCTAGATTCGTACTGACGTGGCACTGATGGTGATTTAACTTTTGCCACTACCCAATCATAGAACGGACGGTGATCCTGGAATTCCAAGGTACACAGTGAATGCGTAATACCTTCAATCGCATCAGACAATGGATGCGCATAGTCATACATTGGATAAATTTTCCATTTATCGCCAGTCTGATGGTGTTCAGAATGCAGGATACGATACAGAATCGGATCACGCATATGCACGTTCGGTGAAGTCATATCGATCTTGGCACGTAATACAGCTTGACCTTCTGCATATTCACCGCTGCGCATTTTCTCAAAACGCTCCAGGTTTTCTGCAACCGTTGCATCGCGTTGTGGCGAGTTTTTACCTGGCTCAACGAAATTACCACGGTTTAAACGGATCTCTTCAGGGCTTTGCAAATCCACATAGGCATCGCCCTGCTCAATCAGCTGAACTGCCCAAATATAAAGTTGATCGAAATAGCTTGATGCATAACGCGGCTCACCTTCCCACTGGAAACCCAGCCATTTCACGTCATTGGCAATACCATCCACATATTCCTGTTCTTCGGCATCCGGATTGGTATCGTCAAAACGCAGGTTACACACACCTTTAAATTCTTCAGCAATACCGAAGTTCAAGCAAATTGCTTTCACATGGCCAATATGTAAATAGCCATTCGGCTCAGGCGGAAAACGCGTCACCACCTGTTGAACGCGACCAGCGGCTAAATCATCAGTAATGACCTGACGTACAAAGTCCAAGCCTGGTTGTTGTTCTTGCTGCTGCACTGAATCGACTGCATTGTTCTTCTGGGTCGGGTTCTCGGGCAGAGATGTCACAACATCATTTGGCTTCATGATCAATCATTCACTTCTAAAGTTAAAAAGGGATTAACGAATATTTCATCGTACAAGTTGTACGTATATTCATTATCAAAGTTCCTTAGTTTAACTATAGGTGCTTAATCTCTCAACCGCTAACTACGGTATTTGATTTCAATTCACTCATTTTAAAAAGTGAAAATACAGCAAGCTGCCTAAAACTAAAATATCAACACTTTACGAAACTGGAAAATGATTCAATTTGTACCTAACCCGAAATATAACGCCCTGTCTGGCAGCAATTGAAATGCCTTGATAAATCAACGTATAAATAAGGTATTATTTTTATGCTTTTAACAAAGAAAATAATGTTTTTACTTGCCTTGTCGAATGTAGTTTGCTTATGCTTCACTCATTCAGAAAAAACCATGGCACTCGTCCATGATCAGGAGATTACACAATGAGTTTTCCTCAAGTCGAATTAAACACCAATAAAGGTCGTATTGTTCTAGAACTCAATGCTGAAAAAGCACCTAAAACCGTAGCTAACTTTTTAGAATACGTACGTGACGGTTTTTATGACGGCGTAATTTTCCACCGTGTTATTGATGGTTTCATGATCCAAGGCGGCGGCATGGATGAAAACTTCAAGGAAAAAGCAACACGTGATGCGATCGAAAACGAAGCAGACAACGGCTTGACCAATGACGAAGGTACGATTGCAATGGCGCGTACTCAAGCACCGCACTCTGCTTCTGCTCAATTCTTCATTAACGTGAAAAACAACTCATTCCTTAACCACTCTGGCAAAACTGCTCAAGGTTGGGGTTATGCCGTATTTGGTAAAGTGGTTGAAGGTATGGACGTTGTGAACGAAATCAAAAACGTACGTACTGGCAACCGTGGCTACCACGCTGACGTTCCTCTAGAAAACGTAGTAATCGAATCTGCAAAAATCATTTCTGAATAAAAAACGTCCTCTCCGTTCTTTATGAGTTTTAAAGCGATGCTTTAAAACGGTGTAATGGAAAATCCCTCATATGAATAAGGGATCTAGAGAGGAATAAAAGGAAAAGATTCGTGACCTATCTGTTTATCTCAGATTTACATTTGTCACCTGATCACCCTCGACTTGCTCGGGGGTTTTTAGATTTATTAACTGAGTATCAAGATCAAAATACCCAACTGTATATTTTGGGTGACTGGTTCAATGCCTGGATTGGTGATGATTATAAGTCTCCGTGGCTGGACGAGATTGTCACTGCATTAAAACAGTTTACTCAGGCTGGGAATCAAGTCTATTTTCAGGCCGGCAACCGGGATTTTGTCTTGGGAAATAAATTTTTAGCTCGATTTGGCGGGCAGCTTCTTCCCGAAATCGATCAGCTAATCATTGCCGGAACACATTTTCGCCTGGAACATGGCGATGCCCTATGTACCGATGACGTCTCCTATCAGCGTTTTAAAAAGATTATTCGTCATCCCTGGCTACTTGGCTTCTTAAGAAAAACCCCTCTCTCATTTCGAACCAGACTAGCCAACCGCTTTCGTCAACAAAGCCATCAGGCACAACAGTTTAAAAGCTATGAAGTGATGGACGTCAACCCACATGCAGTTGAGCTGGCATTACAGGATGTAGATGTACTGATCCATGGTCATACGCATCGCGCAGCCATTCATCAGTTAGCCCAGAAAAGAAGAATTGTACTAGGCGACTGGAAAGAAGACAGTGCAGAGATTCTGGAAATTCAGGAAGATCAAAGTTTTGATACCTTGAAACTAATAAAGTGGCGATATTAATCAGCCACTTTTTACGATATTGATCTGCTTAACACAGACGATAAAGCTGGTTTACCCCAGTATAGAAACTTTTACCATCGAGATTGAACTGAAATTCCTCACCCGTTGGCAATTGAATCATTTTACCGACCTCAACCCAGATAAAACCGTCCATTGTATTTTGCTTGCGCTTTAATGGAACCAGTTTCACGTTAATTTCATTGCCATCAGCGGCAGTGGCAATATGCCATTCATTGATTTTGATCAAAATATTTACTCACACGATATGAGCTTTTTGTGACTATATGGAGAGAGATTAATAACAACCTAGTTTACATAATAGTTCTATGGTTAGTAGATCTTATTTGAGTTCAAATACTTGAACTAAAAAGTACATCACAATCAGCTTAAAATAATAATAGAAGCAAGAACAGTACTTGCTTGAAGTGCAACCAGTGTAAGCTATTTATCCAGCAAAAGCAAAATTACATTGTAATGACAATAGAATGGGATTTTTAAGAACTTTTTTCATGCTTTGTTAATTATTAGGCTTTTGATTTTTATGATCTAAAATTCATTTTAACGTTACTTCATTTCCGTTGATAAACAAAACCTGTATTTAAATACCTTAAAATCAATATTAGAGACATGAAACTCAGCCCAAGGTACAGCAAGTTCCACTCTCCCGTCTTTTGATAATTTAGGATCAAGAGAATAGCATTTAAGGCTACAAACAGTACGTGAATCATAAAAAAGGCTTGTTGCACTCGTCTAGTTTTTTGCTGACGTTGGTTCTCTAAGATGTTCTGCTGTTCTTGTAAAAATTGTTCTGCATCTTGAAGGTTCATTATGATTTTCTTATGGCTGAATGAATAGCTCATCTAAAGAATTTCCGGTTAAAAATAAACTAAAAATCTAAGCAAGCTATTCATTCAGAATCTCTTGTTGATTAATAACCGCTAGTCGGATTAATCACATTGATATCCTTTTTATATTTCCCCAATAGATCACGCAAGGAATTCATCAAAACACTGGTATCTACGCCCACTGCTACAAACTCAGTGCCAAGTTCGATATATTTTTGCGTCACTTCATGCTGGGTTGACAGAATTCCTGCAGCTTTGCCTGCAGAACGAATCCGCTGGATTGCATCAATTACAGCTTTTTGTACTTCAGGATGATTCGGATCACCTTGATAACCCATAGTGGCAGATAGATCAACGGCGCCAATAAACACGCCATCAATCCCGTCGATCTGAAGAATAGCATCCAGATTTTCAAGTCCTGTGACCGATTCAATCTGGATTAATAAACAGATTTCTTCATGTGCCGTCTGATAATAATTTGGAATGCTGTTCCAGCGGGTGGCACGTGCCAGTGCAGCACCAACGCCACGAATTCCTTCAGGCGGATAACGGACTGCCCTGACCATGAGTTCGGCCTGTTCCACGGTTTCTACCATCGGAATCAACAGCGTTTGTGCACCGATATCAAGGAGTTGCTTGATCAGTTGTACGCTACCAATGGGTGGTCGTACCACTGCTTGCGAGGGATAAGCAGCAATACTTTGCAGTTGCGACAAAGTCGTTCTCAAATCACTGGGTGCATGCTCACCATCAATCAGCAGCCAGTCATAACCTGCATTTGCCGTAATCTCGGTTCCATAGGCATCTGCCAGTCCAATCCATAAGCCGATTTGCTGCTGGGTTTTCAGTTTGTGTTTAAAGTAATTGGTCACTTGCATCCGCTAACCTATTTGCATGTTGCTGGCGATGCCTCTTATTAAACGCTTCTCGCTTAAAAGTGCCAATAGACAAAAACTGGGTTTTAATCTGATTTAACTCTAAGTTTTGCTTGAATCCAGCTCAAGATCATCTCAAAACAGGCTTTGCCTGATGCTTTTTTATTGTAATAATCAGGGGATGTGAAAAATGTATATATTTAAAACTTCTACTCGCTGTTTATTTAAAAAGATTGGAGCCCATTGATGGATTTACTCAAGATCACGCAGACCCGCTATACCACTAAAGCCTATGATCCTAGCAAGAAAATCCCGGCAGAACAGTTCGAGCGCTTATTAGAAATTTTGCGTCTGACACCCTCTTCAATCAATATTCAGCCTTGGCATTTTTTTATTGCCGATCATGATGCAGCCAAACAGCGCATTGCCAAAGCGTTGGTTGGTACTTATGCCTACAATGCACCCAAAGTTCTGGATTCATCCCATACCATTTTATTCTGCACCAAAGCCGATATTAATGAGTTGCATCTGGAAAACTTATTGAACCGCGATGATCTTAGTGGCCGATTTAAAGATGAATCCGCCAAAGAAGGTCAGAAAAATACCCGTGCAGGTTATATTCATTATTATCGTAATGAAAAAGGTGATATTCAGCGTTGGGCTGAAAACCAGACCTTTATTGCACTCGGTCAAATGCTCTTGGCTGCCGGAATTGAAGGTGTCGATGCCACACCAATTGGCGGCTTTGACGAAGAGATGATTAGTGAAGAATTACAACTTGCAGAACAAGGCTTGATCCCCTCTGTATTGCTGACTTTAGGCTATCGCAGTGAAAATGATTTCAATGCCAAACTACCTAAATCACGCCTACCTGCTGAAGATATTTTCACCAAACTGTAAGGAATTTATGCTATAAAAGGGGTCAAGCGCCCCTTTCCATATCAATTCGGGCCTATTTTTTTGCTTTATTTAATTTACATCTAATAGAATAACAATAGAGGTCATCTATGTCGCTCCTTACATCCAAATCCCTGAAATTTGAATGCCATCATTGCGATAAAATTTATCTCCAGCACTATAAAGAGCAACAGCATCGTTATCCGCACTGTCCAGACTGCCAACAGGTCGGTTTATTGCTTGGACTGGCCGAAGCAGGCGACCTGCTCCGACATCCGATTGAATTTGCATCTTCTTATGTCAAGCAGACATTGCATAAGCTAGGCAAATCACACTAGTCAAGCCTAGCAGTAATCCTAGAGTACTTGCAGGTTTGAGCCGTTCTTTAAAGAATACCAGACCTGCAATAACACCAAATACCACCACCAGAATATTCATGCCAGCAAAGACGATCGCAGGTGAATCCTTAAGCAGCATATGGGCTTTGACATAGAAAGCAATATTGGCAAAATTCAGGAAACCCAATAACAGACCAGCGCCGATATTCTGCATCGAGCCCAAGCTTTTATATTTGATTAACAGATAGCCCATCGAAATGATCAGGGCACAAACAAACATTAGATTCAGCGCCACCGCGAATTGCAAACCTAGACTGGTTGTATATTTCAACAATACATCTATCAGCGCATAACCGACCCAGACTAAGCCCAGATATAACATTCCCTGACTGCCCTGTCCTGTACTTTGTCGATGTGAAAACAGGATGCACAGCACTGCGCCAATGCCTAAAGCGATCCCCAGTATTTTCAGCTGATTAAACTGTTCCTGAAAAATGAAATAGGCCGCAGCCAGTGACAAGACTACAGAAAGTCGCTGGGCAATTTCGGTTTTTAAAATTCCAGCTGTTTGCAAAGCCTTGGCCAAAAACAGGAATACGCTCGGAAGCAAAACACCCAGAGCCAGAATAAGCAGCCAAGGCGTCTGAGACATTGAAATATGTTGAATATCAGGCTTGAACCAGAAAAAACACAAGAGACTGGCTGTCATATAGTTCCAGCTAATCATGTGTATCGGACTCAAGCCCTTATTTTTAGCGACTTTTAATAATATTGAGACCACAACGCTGCATAGCGCTGCTGCGAAAATCAGTTCCATATGCTGCTCTTATTCTTGATATTTATGAGTCTACAAAAAAGCCCACATTTGCAGTGGGCTTTTTTTATAAATAATTCACTGGGAATTATTTATAGTGTGACACCATTTTCTCTAAAGAAATTGGGCGAATCTTGTCTGCATTACCTGCAGTACCAAAAGCTTCGTAACGATC
>DDAT01000008.1:0-56781 GCA_002332985.1 Acinetobacter lwoffii
CTATATCAATCAAGATACAAGTAGCACTGCTACGCAAGGGAGAGATTGCTTGAGATAAATCTCCCAAAACCCTAAACGAGGCTTAAGTATTACTTTAAGCTGAAGTGCAAAAAAAGAGGGCTTAAAAGACTATGCCAATTCATCATCTTCTGGACGCGGTGTTTTGCCAAGGGGTAATGGCTTTTCACTATGTTTGTCACGAATCACGGATGGATAAGTCCATGAGGCATAGCGCACCACTAATATCGCAAAGGCCAGAATCAGAATCGAACCGGTAATAATCACCAGATCCATGCTGGCTTTATGCGTGTGTTGAATATCTGCAATCAGCAAACGGGTCAGTGCAGTAATGGCAATATAAATCAGGAAACGTACTGGCATATGGTTGGTTTTGAAATAGATGCCGACCATGGCACCAAGTTCCAGATAAATAAACAACAGAAGAATGTCGTCAATGGTGGCGAACTGTTTCACGGTCAGAATGTCAATGACGGTATGGCCAGCGGACCAGATCACCATACAGCCAATAATAAACAGCGCAATATAATGAAAGCTTTCTACAGCAAGATTGCCAAGACGGTCGAGGAGAGCTTCAAATTTTTCAATTTTCGGACGTGATTTAGACATATTATCCTCCTGATTTTTCATGTGAAATAAAGATAGTTGCAGAATAACGTGCAAAGATCATGCACAGAATGATTGAATGAAAAATAAAGATTAAATTATTTGAACTTTTGCGCTTTTTTTAGACTAAATTGCTATATTGTATGGGTGGTAACATTGAATAAATAGGAGAAAAAAGTGTTAGATAAAATTCAAACAAAAATTAGCCAATTAGAAGCCGGAAAAAAATTAATCCTCGGCGTAGGCATTAAGGCTGAAGATATGCAAAAGGTGGTGGAGCTCTGCGAGTCTTTAGAGTCAGAGGGGAATATCAAAATTGTGAATAAACATTCGAATCCGAAAAGCAATAATCAGACGGATACCTTGCTAATTCAAAAAGTTTAATTGTTGCATTTTCATAAAAAACGCCTGCTGATGCAGGCGTTTTTATTGCAGATTTTTAGCTTAAGCTTGAGTCGTGAAATAATCTTCAGAGAAGTTCATGATGACGTCAGAACCTGATTTCACTTTAGTAATGCGTAATGCCAATTCAGGCAGAATGCGTTGTACAAAGTAACGTGCCAGAGCGAGTTTATTTTGATAGAACTCACCGTCTTTATTTTTCGCTGCATTGGTAATGCGCGCGAACATATAAGAGAAGCTCAACAGACCTACAGCGTGCAGATAGTCAACTGCGGTTGCATTCGGGAAGTCATGGCTTTCTCGTGCTGCTTCCAGAATGTACTGAGTCACCGATTCAACTTCAGTTGCTGCATCCAGTGTGGCATCTTTAATAAAGTTTAGATCCGCATCCAGACTATTGGCAAAGTCACGGATTTCAGAGATATATTCAGAGATATATTCGCCGCCACATTTAATGGTTTTGCGGCCGATCAAGTCTTGTGACTGTACACCGTTGGTGCCTTCATAGATCTGGGAAATACGTAGGTCACGGATACATTGCTCCAAGCCCCATTCACGGATATAGCCATGACCACCGAAGACCATTTGTGCATCTAGGGTCGCCTGGAATGCGGTATCCGTTAAATACGCTTTCGCGATTGGTGTTAATAGCGCAACGCGGTCATTGGCTTTTTTCACCGCTTCAGGATCAGTAGAGAATTTGGTGATATCCAGTTGCTGACCTACATAAACTGCAAAGGCACGCGAAGCTTCGTTATTGGCACGTACATTCAGCAGCATACGGCGTACATCACCATGCACCAGAATGCTATCCGCAGGTTTGCTTGGTGACTGAACGCCAGCCGCACTACGACCCTGTAAACGGTCTGTGGCATATTGCGCAGCGTTTTGATAAGCGAATTCAGAAGCACCTAGGCCTTGAATACCCATCGACAGACGTTCGTAGTTCATCATCACGAACATCGCAGCGAGACCTTCGTTTTCTTTACCAACGAGGTAACCTTTGGCACCGTCAAAGTTCATGACACAAGTCGCAGATGCCTTGATCCCCATCTTGTGTTCGATTGAACCTGGGCCGACCGGATTACGCTCGCCGATAGAACCATCTTCATTGACCAAGAATTTCGGTACGATGAACAGGGAAATACCACGAGAGCCAGCAGGGGCATCTGGAGTTTTCGCTAGAACGAGGTGGATGATATTTTCCGCCAGGTCGTGATCACCACCCGTGATGAAAATCTTGGTGCCGCTGATGCTATAAGTGCCGTCTTCGTTACGTTCAGCTTTGGTCTTGATAATACCCAGATCAGTACCGGCATGTGGCTCGGTTAAGCACATGGTACCTGACCATTCACCTGAATAAATTTTAGGTAAATAGGTTTCTTTTTGTGCTTGTGAAGCGTAGCTGTTCAGCGCCATGCCTGCACCAACAGAAAGCAATGGATACAGCATGAAAGAAGGGTTGGTGGCAAACAGCATTTCATCAGAAAGTACTGTCAGCATTTTCGGCATTTCCTGGCCGCCCCATTCCATATCTGCGCCCAGACCAATCCAGCCGCCTTCTGCATATTGTTTGAAGGCTTCTTTAAAGCCAGCAGGTGTGGTCACATTGCCATTTTCAATTTTTGCGCCTTCTTCATCACCGGTACGGTTCAGTGGAAGCGTGACGTTTTGCGAAAATTTTGC
Organism: Acinetobacter lwoffii; assembly: GCA_002332985.1. Classification (GTDB taxonomy): domain Bacteria; phylum Pseudomonadota; class Gammaproteobacteria; order Pseudomonadales; family Moraxellaceae; genus Acinetobacter; species Acinetobacter lwoffii_N. Next base: position 2,713 of record DDAT01000008.1, read on the forward strand.
CATTTCTTCAAGAATCGCTTCTGCTGTCGCAGCATCCAGATGCGCTAGATTTTCATTGGCCTGCCAGAACTGTTCTGCATTGAAGACATCGTTCAGGATGAATTTCATATCGGCAAGTGGCGCGTTATAAATTGGCATGGTGTGTCACCTGTTTATTGTTTGATTAAATGAGTTTTAATCAGTCTAAAACACTCAAAATCTGAATGTTAGACGACTAAAGGTTAATTCTGTAACTCTTTATAAAGAAAAAGGACTGCCTGTTGATTGACCGTCCTTTTTCTATGATGTAGCTAGTCTGAGACTAACTTAGAATGCAAAGTGTTCCGCATCCAGGTTCATCAATGGCTCTACACCTGTCGCAATCACTTCGACGTGTGAACGAACGCGTGGCAGGATTTTCTTGAAGTAGAAGCGTGCTGTCGTCACTTTGGCATTGTAGAAATCAACCTCAGTGGTGCCCGCAGCCAGTTGCTCCTGAGCAACCAACGCCATACGTGCCCATAGGTAAGCTAGAGTGACATAACCAGAGAAGTACAGGTAATCCACTGCAGCCGCACCCACTTCTTCAGGGTTTTGCATCGCGCGCATACCAATCTGCATGGTCAGGTCGCCCCATTCTTTGTTCAAGGCAGCCAATGGTTCAACGAATTCTTTCATTGCAGCATTGTCTTTGTGCGCTTCAGCAAATTTATGGATGATCTTGGTGAAGTCTTTCAACATTGCACCTTGCGTACCCAATACTTTACGGCCTAACAAGTCAAGTGATTGGATCTCGGTTGTTCCTTCATAAATAGTAGAGATGCGTGTATCACGTACAATTTGCTCCATACCATATTCAGAAATAAAACCATGCCCACCTAACACTTGAACGCCATGTTTTGCAGACTCTGAACCTGTTTCGGTTAAGAACGCTTTTGCGATTGGAGTTAGGAGCGATAAGATGTTGTCAGAAGCTTTACGTTCCTCTTCTGTTGCCGCTTGTTCAACGATATCTGCATGTAGACACAATAGATACACTAGCGCGCGACCACCTTCTGCAAATGCTTTTTGCGTCAACAGCATGTTGCGTACCGCAGGATGCACAATGATTGGATCTGCTTCTTTTTCAGGTACTTTCGGGCCAGAAAGAGAGCGCATTGCCAGACGATCTTTTGCATATGCAAGCGCGCCTTGGAATGAACCTTCAGATGCTGCAAGACCTTGAACTGCTGTACCGATACGTGCTGTGTTCATGAACGTGAACATGCAGTTCAGGCCGCGGTTTTCAGGTCCAATCAGAAAACCTTTCGCGTTTTGAAAGTTTAGCACACAGGTGGCGTTACCATGAATTCCCATTTTATGTTCGATAGAACCACAACGAACTGCGTTACGCTCTCCTAAAGAGCCATCTGCATTTACATTGAACTTCGGTACGATAAATAAAGAAATACCTTTGGTGCCTTTAGGTGCACCTGGCAAACGTGCCAATACAATGTGCACGATGTTTTCTGCCATGTCATGTTCGCCAGCAGAGATAAAAATTTTCTCGCCAGTGATGGCATAACTACCGTCGGCCTGAGGTTCGGCCTTGGTGCGAATAATACCCAAGTCAGAACCCGCATGAGATTCGGTTAAACACATGGTACCCGTCCATTCACCTGAAACCAGTTTAGGCAGGTAAGCGTCTTTTTGTTCATCTGAACCGTGATGTTCTAAAGTACGTACGGCACCATGAGAAAGACCTGGGTACATGCCCCATGCCCAGTTTGCTGTACCTATCATTTCTGAAATCACGTTTCCTAGAGAAACAGGTAGAGCTTGACCGCCATATTGTTCTTCAGCAGACAGCGATGGAAAGCCAAGTTCGATGTATTTTTGGTACGCTTCTTTAAAGCCAGTCGGAGTCGTGACAACGCCGTCATTCCAGGTACAGCCTTCACGGTCACCGGTCTGGTTGATCGGAGACAATTCGTTTTCACAGAAGTCGGCCGCAGCTTCTAAGTACTGATCTACTAGCTCACGGCTTACGTTTTCTTGGAATGCAGGGAGATTTGCATAGTGTTGTTCAGCATTTAATAATTCATGCAACACAAATTGCATATCACGTAAAGGCGCTTTGTATTGTGGCATATCGGTTTCCTCAATACTGGTTGAACCAGCGTTATAATCTTAGATGAACTAAAACCTGTCTTCACTGACACGGTTTGGAATGATCTAATCGTGCAACAACTTCCCCTGCGGTACAAGCTTTTCGGGGTGTTTTCTTGGTGACTGTAAAGTCAAAGATTAATCTGCATGACGCATTAAAGGTCTTGAGTATAAAGACTTTAGCCATATTCTGCAGGAAACGAATAGTCAACTGTATGCATGAAAGAGCACGCAATAAAAAAGCACCCGAAGGTGCTAGTCGTGAAGCCTTGATTCCTATGCATTAATAGGTAGAGGCTGTGGGCTGGAAACGGACATGACATTTGCCATTGATGGTTTGTTCGCTCATCTTGATCTGTGCAGCAGTCCCGTCTTTTTTGCCTTGACAGGCTTGCAGCATGGCTTGTTGATGTGCCTGACGTTGAGCGAGGCGCTGATCAAACTGTTTAGTCAATTCTGCACGTTTGGCATCCGTCAAGACTTCACCGTGCATCATGCCTCTACGCATATCAGCACGCATTGGACGATGCTCAGCTTTCATGTCGCGATGGCTTTTCATCTCTTTACGATCTGCTTTAAAGACCATCTTGCAGGTGCCGTCTATGGTTTTATCGCCAGTCTTGATTTGAACGGCCGAGCCCACAGCTTTATTGTCGCAGGCCTGTTGAAGCTGTTTGGCAAACTGCATGCGTTCTGCACGCTTTGCCTTAAACTGCTCACGCTGTTCGGGAGTTAGATGCTGTTTTTTGCCTTCATGATGTTTCATCATGTGGGGATGATCATTGCTTGGCACATTGCTGGTGGATTGACAGGCAGTCAACGCACCCATTGATAAAACACTTGCACTGATTAAAGCTATTTTTGTCATGGTTTGCATTGTATTTATCCTGTCAAGAAGCTGATTCTATGTCAGATAAAGATTAAACAATAAAGATGAAGAAACAATGAAGAGTTTTTTGCCTCGGTGTTCGCTACAATAATGAATATAGAAGAAAAATTGAGATTTCTATTTTGAACATTCGCCGCATTCCCATTGCATTACGTCTATTTTTGACCGTGCTGTTGACCACGCTGGTCATTACCACGGTGAGTCTGGGTGTATTGCATCTGAATATGCAGCGTAATTTCGCCCGTTATGTCGCCGATGTCGAAATGCAGAAGCTGGATTATGTGATTGAAAATCTGGCGGATGTCTATGCGGTCTATCAGGACTGGGGCAATGCGATTCAGGCACAGATTCTCCAGATGGAAGGTGAAGCCGCACCAGATGATTATGACCGATTATCACGCTGGTGGTTACGCCGACAGTATGATATTGCCTTGCAGCAGCGTTATTTTCAGGAACAGACTCTGGCTCAGGTCGCACCCAGTATGGTAGATCCGGCGCTGCCACAACGTCAGGTCAATGAAGAAGAATTACGTGTGCTGGCCTCTAATTTGCCTTCACAGTTTCAGCCCTTTGAAGGCTTGAAATTCCCGCTCAGTTCTAATCAGAATCTGTTTAGGGCTGATCGCAAGAATGGGGAACAGCCAGCACAGCAGCCGACCGGCAAGAAACAGTTTATCCAGATGCCGGATCGTCTTGGTCTCAGTTCACGTCTTTCTCTGTATGATGCCAAGCGTCGTTTTGTGGTCGGTGAGGCTTCGGATGAGCAGGTCTCTTATCGCCCAATTATGGTAAATAACCAGATTGTCGGCTATTTGGGCTTAAAACCGGTTCTGGATCAGGATGATGCCTTAAGTATCAATTTCTTTAGTAACCAGAAGCGTTATTTATTTCTGGTTTATGCACTCAGTATTTTGGCGAGTCTGATTGCGTCCCTGTTATTGGCGACTTATTTCAAAAAGCCGATTCAACGGCTGCTCAATGGCACACGTGCCTTGACCCAAGGAAATTATCAATATCAGGTTAAAGTGAACCGGAATGATGAATTAGGTGATTTATCCAATGAATTAAATGCATTGGCGGTGATTCTGGATCAGCATGAAACCTCACGCCGTCAGTGGGTGGCAGATACTTCGCATGAGTTAAAAACCCCATTGGCAGTGTTGCAAGCACAGATTGAAGCGATGCAGGACGGAATCCGTAAACCAACGCCTGAACATTTTGCTTCCATGTTGGCTCAGGTGAATAGCCTGAAAAAACTGACCCAAGATCTGGCAGCATTGGCACAGGTCGATGCCCAGCAATTGCAATTCTATTTCTCGACAGTGAATCCGTGGGAGGTGGTGCAGCAGGAACTTATTAACTTCCAGCCGAACTTTGAGCAGGCTGAATTGACGGTTACTGCAGATGGCGAAGGGACTGAGTTAAATCTGGATCTGGATCGTTTTAAACAGATTGTGGCGAACTTGCTCAGTAACAGTATTCGCTATACTGAAGCAGGCGGGCAGGTGCATATTCACACCACGCAAGATGATAAAGAATGGACCTTATATATCGATGATAGTCCATTTGGCCTGACTGATGAACAACTGGCGCGTATTGGCGAGCGTTTCTACCGTGTCGATGATTCGCGTACCCGAGCGACTGGCGGAACCGGACTGGGTTTGGCATTATCATGTAAAATTACGCAGGCGCTGGGCGGCAGCTTAAGCTTTGCACATTCACCACTGGGTGGTTTACGATGCAAGCTGAGCTTTCCTAAACAAATGAAACCATGAAGGGAATAGATTGATGAAACATGTCATGCTGGTTGAAGATGAAATCGAACTTGCACAGTTGGTGCGAGACTATCTGGAAGCTGCTGGTTTTGAGGTCAGTATGTTTCATGATGGGCAGGAAGCATATAACAGTTTTACCCAGCGTAAACCGAGTCTGATGATTCTGGACTTGATGGTGCCGCGTATGGACGGCCTGACCATTTGCCGTAAGGTACGTGAACAGTCGGATTTACCGATTATTATGGTGACTGCACGTACTGAAGAAATTGACCGTGTGTTGGGTCTGAATATGGGTGCAGATGATTATCTCTGTAAACCATTTAGTCCGAAAGAACTGGTCGCGCGTGTACAGGCTGTGTTACGTCGTCTGGATCGTAAATCAGAACCGGAAAGCAATGATTTATTCCGTATGGACAAATCACAACAGCGCATCTGGTATCAACAAAAAGCCTTGAATTTAACGCCGACCGAATTCCGTTTACTGGAGTTATTCCTGGAACATGTCGGACAGGTATATTCACGTGCGCAATTGCTGGATCATATTAATCCGGACAGTTTTGATGTGGCTGACCGTGTCATTGACAGTCATATCAAGAATTTACGCCGTAAGATTTCAGATGCGGCTGAAACCGGTAACCGTCATGAGTGGATTCAGGCGGTGTATGGTGTGGGATACCGTTTTGAATATCCTGAAGATTGATTAAAAAATAAATGTGGATGTTATTATTAACCATCCACATTTATTTAAACTTGTACTTTCAGAAAATATAAATCGTTAATCTGGTCCCATAAAAACTCATAGTCTTGCATGAGTGTAATATCGTTTCCGTAAGGCTTAGGAGTTCTATAACTTAATATTGTTCCTTCTTTGTACGTACTTTTATGCCTGAAATCAAAATCACGGGTATCATCCGAATATTTTATTTGGTTGCAATAGTGGGCATGATCAGTTGCGAGAATGAAATAACAAATGTCGCTTCCATTTCTCTTGTAAAGTTCTAAATTTGAAAGATCTTTAAAGACATCGTAACGGTTGTTAGGTTCCCGATGGTTACTTTTCTTAAAGAATTTTAGTTCTATAGCAGCACAAGTTTGATGATCACCATCTTGATAACGAATTAAAATATCAATTCTTGCTCGCTCAGATTGACTCTTAATACTCGTTGTTTTTAAAGGTAAAAATGTTTCAAACTCTAAATGGAATTTGTCGCTTAACCTAAACTCATACAACTGCCCAAGTGTTTTTAAAATATGTCATAATTCTAATTGGAAAGCACTTTCGTTATGTGTAATTAATCCTCCAAATGCGAGTTTGTGAGTAAGCAGCTTATATGCTGTTTCAATAATTTCATGTGTCAATTTAGTTTGATCAATTTTTTGCATGTTTTTTGAGTCTATTTATTAAGACGAACAACTCACCATCACTTCAGGCACATCACTTGGCAATGGCGCTAAATCTTCAGGCTGTTCCAAATCGGGCTGTTTCAGGTAAGGCTGACTGAGTAATTTAAACAGACGGTCTACTTCAGAAAAATCATCCCGCTCTGCCAGTTCAATGGCTTTCTGTGCCATATGATTCCGCAGAATATAATGCGGATTGGCCAGTTGCATGGCGGCATCCAATTCTTCTATATCCTGGTGTTCACGGATAGATCCATATTGCGCCAGGAATGCTTCAAACTGGCGTCGGTCCAGACAATCATCTTTAAGGGCTTCATAGTCTTTATTTTGCAACCCGATAAAACTCTGGGTATAGTCTAGTTGCTCACTTTGCAAAATTCGCAGAAAGGCCATAGCGCAGTCAAAACTGTCTTTATGGAAACTTGGCAAGCCCATTTTCTGGTTTAAACCATGTTTATAATGTTCCAAGAATGTTGGTTCATAATGCTCCAGACATGCAGCTAAATCCTGTTTCCATTGTTCTTTCTCATAATCTGTAGGGCAGAGCGGGACCAGATTGTTTAACCATTGCCACAAATTCCAATGTCCGATACTTGGCTGCTGCTGATAGGTATAACGCCCTTGATAATCCGAGTGGTTATTGATCCAGTTCGGACGGAAGCGCTCCATAAAGCCATAAGGACCAAAGTCCAAAGTTGAACCGGTAATATTCAGGTTGTCAGTATTCATCACGCCATGTGCAAAACCAACCAGTTGCCATTTGGCAATCATCACCGCAGTGCGCTGAATAACTTTTGTGGCAAAGCTCAGAATCGGCTGTTCGGCTTGCAGGCATTCTGGATAATGCCATTCGATACATTTCTGGGTAAATTCAGCTAGTAGATCTGGCTGATACTGATTGATCCATTCAAAATGGCCGAAACGGATATGACAGTCTGAAGTACGCAACATCATCGCGCCCGGCTCTAGCTTCTCACGCTGAATACCTTGGATTGATGAAGTAAAACCAACTGCATTACTGGATGCTACACCTAAAGCATTTAAGGCATGACCTGCCAGATACTCACGAATGACTGAACGCAGTACTGCACGACCATCGCCCATGCGTGAATAAGGCGTTGCACCAGCACCTTTTAAATGCAGGTCAATGGTCTGCTGGTTCTGATCCAGAATTTGCGCAATCAACAACCCGCGACCATCTCCCAACTGTCCTGCCCATTGTCCAAACTGATGACCTGCATAGACCATAGCCAAGGGTTCAAATTCAGTAAAAACTTTCTGACCACTACAAATCTCGACCCATTGCGCCTTGTCTTCATCCGACCATTGCAGTTGCTCTGCTAAAGCTGCATTAAAATGTCCGGCTTTCGCACCTTTTAACGGCAGCGGAACTTGATGGTGATAGAGGCGGGCGGGCAGTGTTTGATAGCGAGAGTTAAAATACATGGCATCAGTACAGGATTGGAATAAATTTACTATAACAAAGATAGCTGTATAAAACTGTTGTATAAGCGAGAGTTCACGTTATCTTTCGGACATAAAAAAAGCCCCAATCGGGGCTTTAGTGTTCAACAGCTTTTATTGAGAAACTGCAGATTTTTTCAAATTACGAACCAGTAGATTCAAGGTTTGACGATGATGAGAAAGACGCTGTTCAACCAGCTGGAATTCAACTTTCAGCTTGTCATCCATCTGATGGATTTTTTCAGCCATCGATGCTTTCTTGACCTGAATTTCCTGTTCTTTCAGCTTCGCCCAGTCATTTAAAGTTTGGGTAAATGCATCATATTCCTGTGCGATCTTGGTTTTTACCGCCGAGATATCTTCAGAAACATCATGGCCATATACCGCAAGATCCTGTTCAGCATATTTAAACTTCATTGCCAATTCCGCTTTTTTGATATTAAAGCTAGGAATGCGGCGCAAGTTTTTAGCTAAACCAAGTTTAGAACAAGTCCAGATCAACCATTTAGTTGGATCGTATTGCCACCATTTTACGCCGTTACGGTAATCGTATTGGAAAATATGGTGATAGTTATGATAACCCTCACCCCAAGTTGCAACCGCGAGTACGAAGTTGTCACGTGCAGTATTTTCATCGGTATAAGGACGATTTCCCCACATGTGGCATAGCGAGTTAATGAAGAAGGTTACATGATGGCTCAGGATTAAACGCATTAATCCACCCAACAGCAATACGCCCCAGACATCGCCGACTGCCCAGCCAATTGGCAATAAAATCGCGGCATGAACAGCTATTACTAAAGGAACGTAGTATTTGTCCTGAAACATCACCACTTTGTCTTTTAACAGATCTGGCGCATTTTTATAGTTGGCAGCACCAGATGGATAATCACGTAACATCCAGCCAATATGTGCGTACCAGAAGCCTTTATTGATCGAGTACGGGTCTTGATCAACATCATCGACATGACGGTGATGGGTACGGTGACCAGATGCCCAGAATAAAATACTATTCTGTACAGCAAATGTACCCATAATCATCAAGATGATTTTTAATGGTAAAGTGGCTTCATAAGCACGATGTGCCCACAGGCGATGGTATCCTGCTGTAATGCCGAGGCTGCTTACGCCCAGTAAAACAAACATACTGATCCAAGCGGCAGCGCTAAAATCATGGTGATACGCATACAACGGAATCGCAATCAGGGCTACAATCGGTAAAAATACCAATGCAAACACAGCAATCCAGTTGATGGGGGCTTTGGGTAAGGGAGCATTCATCTCCAACAGCACTCCTAGAACCTCGGAAGGTATAACAAAAAGCAGAAACTACTGTTGGTTTTAACAGCAGCCTATCTTGTCCATATTAGCATGTGCCCTAAGGCATCACTAGCATTATTGTACGGTTGTATTGTACTTGTCGGTAACAGAATTAGTAGGGCAGAAGTGACCATTTTGCGAGCGTAGACGGGTTCTGATTTCCTACTAAGTGACTGAGGATTATCACTCTTTCAGAAAATGGAAACCGAATGAATCAGAGGAAAATGGTTGTTCATAATTTCTACAATATTATCAGCAAATTTGCGGAATATAGATGTTGGACAACTTTATTTCACTTTCAAATAAAATCTGATTAAGGACGATTCACGCTTTCCTTATTGTATTATCGACATGAACTGGATCAAGAAATACCTAGATCAATCAAGGCTAAGAGAGATTATTTAGAGTTGTTGTAGCATCAATTTTGGATAATCGGTAATCAGCCCCTGAACCCCCCAGTCTCGCAGTTGTTTGGCACGGGTGACATCATTCACTGTCCAGACACTGATATTCAACTCGGCAGCCTGAGTGGCTTGAATCAGGTCTTTACTGGCTAGTTCATCCATCCAGCCAATATGACAGCATCCCAGTTCCAGCGCCTGATCAATAGCTTGATGTTTGACATCGGTTTCAACCAATAAACCGCGTTTTAAACGTGAGTTTTGCTGTTTGAAAGCATCCAAAATTTTGGCATCAAAGCTAGTAATAATGGCTGCTTGTTCATAGCCTTGCAGTTGTTGTTCGACTTCAAACGCGATTTTTTCAGCTGCCTCTTCAGATGCTACGCTTTTAATTTCGACTTCAATATGCTCAAAATTTCGAATGACATTTAAGGTTTGATCGAGCAGTGGGGTTGCTTCGATTTTATTCCATTCTGACCAGGCCATTGCGTGATTATATTGGGTAAGATCTTGACGGTTACACTCATATAGATGCTTCTGCAAACCGGTGGTACGCACAAAGTCGTCATCATGCATGATAATTAAAGCGTTGTCTTTAAGCTGACGGACATCAAACTCAACGGCGCGAATGCCGATCTCCTGAATATATTGAAAACCGCCCAAGGTATTTTCAGGGGCTTCGCCACGTGCACCACGATGTCCAATTATGCGCATAAGATGCTCATGAGTGGGAAAGTTAAGTTCATTTTGCGAGGGCTACGTGACAGAAGGATGACACATTCTATTTTCGTCAGATGCTCTGTAAAATCAAGAGACATCTGACGTGTATTTTTAGATGCTAACTTGAAACATAATTTTACTTTTCGATGCTGTCATTGATATTTTTTTGCCATAGTATTTCGGAGCCGCCCTCAGCACGTTGCAGGGTGCGTGATGCGACAAATAACCAGTCCGATAAACGGTTAAGTAGTTGCAGTGACGCTGCCTGAATATTTTGGTCACGGTGATGCACGGACATCACGCTGCGTTCTGCGCGACGGCAGACTGCACGCGCCTGATGGGCAAAGCTGCACACCAGCGTTCCGGCAGGCAGAATAAAGTCTTTTAACATCGGCAACGCTTCATTCATGCGGTCGATATCATTTTCCAGAAACTCAATCGATACCGGTTGCACCAGATTAAAATCTGGAATACATACTTCACCACCCAGATCAAATAGCCAGTGCTGGATCAGGCTTAAAGATTTATCCCAAGTAGCTTGATCTTCAATGTTACTTGCTGAAATTTGTGCACGTAATACGCCAATCACGGCATTTAGTTCGTCGACATCACCGAGTGCTGTGATACGCAAATCATCTTTGGCAACACGTGAGCCATCACCGAGTCCTGTGGTACCTGAATCGCCTGTGCGGGTGTAGATTTTGCTTAAACGGTGGCCCATATGTGTTCCTTGAATTTTTAATGAAGATAATAAAAAAGGATAATGTCGGTCATAACATTATCCATAAACTGCGCTGTTTTAAAGTTTTTTGCTGTTTAGAGCTTAGTATTTAAAGCTGATGCCTGCAGAAGCGAGACGGCCACCGTTCACATAGTACTGGTCGCCAGCGCTATGCACAGTTTTGTATTTCACATCACCGACATTTTCAATGTTAGTAAACAGTTTAACTGTTGGATTAATATTCCAATATGCATTTAAGTCAACACGTGCATAACCTGGAATATCACGACTAAAGTCCTTCGCTTTCGATTTTGCTACCAGTGCAGCACTTAAACCGTAATCGGCATTTTGTAGACCTGTCGATACAGTGAATGACTGACGAGGGCGACGTAATAGCTCTGAATTCTGTTTCGTATCTTCAGTTTTGACATAAGTGTAACCGGCATTAATAAAGAACTGATCTTTTGCCCATTGTGCCGTCAATTCGCCGCCAGTCATCTTGGCTTCATCAATGTTTTGGTTTTGGTAAACAGTAGTTGGAAGCCACTCTTCCCCACAATCAATAATACATTCCGAATTAATTAAATTATCGACTTCCGTATAGAAAGCGGAAGCACCTACTAAAATATTTAATGGAAGTTTTTGATCTATCCCCATTTCATACGAAATGCTTTCTTCAGGCTTCAGTTGATCATTGCCGCCAAAAGCATACATATCATTTAAAGTCGGTGCCTTAAATGCTGAACCAATATTGGTATAAATGCTGGTATTAGGGAGCAGTTGATAACGGATACCACCTTGTGCAACGGTATGTGAGCCAAATTTTTCGTTATCTTCGACACGCACACCCACCTGAGTGCTTAAGCTATTTGTCTGATACTGATGCTGAATATAGTAGCCTGTTGAATTAATATCTTCATCAATAGCCTGGGTTTTTGCATCGGTATTACGCTGGGTAATGCCCAGTAAAACATTTTGTGCTGCTGTGAAATTCCATTTGCCATAGATTTCTGCTTCTTGCGTGGTGCTATGTACAAAGCTGCTTGATGTGACCTGATCTAAGTCATCTTTAAACTGAGATAGACGTGCATTAATTTCAGTGGCTTGTGTTGGGTTAATACGACCTTTTAAGTTTACAATTTTATTTTCAAAATCTTGGCTGGAAAATGCACCCCAATTACTGTATTGGACATTTCCTGAATTTTGACTGTAATCGAGTGATGTTGCATAACGCTCTTTTTCAATACCGAATTTTGCACTATAGCCTTTTTGATCATAACTGTAGTCACGGTTGTCATTGATATTGAATACAGGTGTGCCGTCAGTTTCTAAAACTTGACCGCGAATCTGCGCATACACCCCATTTTCTGCCAAGTCAGCCCCAATAATTGATTTGTAGGTTTGATTCTCACCAATTTCACCTGTTACAAAGGCACTCGTTTTTTCAGGCGTTTTTGTTACAAACTGCACTACACCACCAATTGCGTCTGTACCATAAAGCACAGACGCAGGGCCTTTTAATACTTCAATCTGTTTAAGATCAGTGGTGTCTAAAAAAGGAATAGACGCTGCACCTGTGGTGGCTGTATTTAAACGAACACCATCACGTAGTACTAAAACTTGATTGGAATTGGTACCGCGTAAAAAAATAGAAGTTTGCTGGCCATAACCACCCGATTGCACGACATTAATACTTGGGTCTGTTTTGAGTAAATCTGGTAGTGCTTTAAGAGGTGATTGCTCAAGAATTACAGGTTCAATAATCGAAATACGCGCTGGTACATTTTCAATGTTTTCTGCAGAGCGAGTTGCCGTGACCACAATGGTATCTAAAGATGCTTTCGCAACTTTTTGCTCGTTAGCAAAAACAGATGAAGTGGTACCCAACGCAAGTGCGATCGCACCTACCAAGGCAGTAGGTTGACAATGAAGTGACATGTTAAAGCTCCCTACATTCACTTCCCCGTGAATGATTGAGTTATAGAACACAACAAGCAGGTTTCCGGACTTAAATGTGCAAAGCAGCGACTTTGCTGTATATCCACCTTCCCACATCAAGATGCAGTGGTGTAAACCGAAGAGTTTAAATTGATAGACGTTTCATTTTTTACCGTTGCGGGGGCAGTGCTGGATTTACACCAGCTTCCCTAAAGCCTGAAGGCTTGGACTTGCTGCAAAGTGAGCGCAGTATAAAGTTTGTATGCCTTATAAACAATCTGCATCGAGAATAATCCAGATGAACTTTACGCAAGTCAGAAAAATTGCATTACAATGATTTGCCCCAATCTTATAGATTGTTCAATACATTGGTAGATCTAGAGCCAACATAATATGCGAACCCGTGCCAAAATTTGTGGAATCACCCGAGTTGAAGATGTACATGCCGTAGTCAATGCTGGCTGTGATGCGATAGGGTTTGTGTTTTATCCACCGAGTCCACGACATGTTACTTTAGAGCAGGCTGAAATCCTGATCCGGGCGGTTCCGGCTTATGTGCAGGCCGTAGGTTTATTTGTAAATAGTCGCGCAGATGAAATTCAGCATATTCTTAAAACCGTTCCGCTCGATATTTTGCAATTTCATGGCGATGAAACACCTGAACAATGTCAGGCCATCGCCCAGCAGGTCGGACGCCGCTGGTATAAAGCCATTCAGGTGCAACCTGATCTGGATGTGGTTGCAGAAATTCAAGGTTATCAAGATGCAGGCGCAAGCGCAGTGCTATTAGATGCATGGCATCCTGATCTGAAAGGTGGCACAGGGCACAGCTTCGATTGGGACACATTTCCCAAACTCAATATTCCCTTGATCTTGGCAGGCGGTTTAAATCCTGACAATATTGAACAGGCAATTCTCACCACACAGGCGTATGCCGTCGATGTGAGTGGCGGTGTCGAGTCCGCAAAAGGTATTAAAGACCAACAACTCATAGAACGCTTTATGCAAGGAGTCCATCGTGGATCAGCAAAGTACTAGCCAGAACAGTCAGGCAGTTGACTATACCCAATTCCCGGATGAACGCGGGCATTTCGGTATTCATGGCGGACGTTTTGTGTCAGAAACACTCATGGCGGCTTTAGAAGACTTGGAAAAGCTCTATTTCCGTATGAAAGATGATGCGCAGTTTTTGGCAGAATTTGACCGTGACATGGCGTTTTACGTCGGTCGTCCGAGTCCTTTATATCATGCTGAACGATGGTCGAAAGAGTTGGGTGGCGCACAGATTTACCTGAAACGTGAAGACCTGAACCATACCGGTTCGCACAAAGTAAATAATACAATCGGTCAGGCTTTGCTGGCGAAGCTTTCCGGCAAGAAACGTATTATTGCCGAAACAGGGGCAGGCCAGCACGGTGTAGCAACGGCAACGATTGCAGCACGTTTAGGTCTTGAATGCGTAGTATTTATGGGCGCAGACGATGTAAAACGTCAGGCGATGAACGTCTACCGTATGCGTTTATTAGGTGCGACGGTTGTGCCGGTAGAAAGTGGCTCTAAAACCTTAAAAGATGCCATGAATGAAGCCATGCGTGATTGGGTGACCAATGTTGATTCAACCTATTATGTGATTGGTACTGTGGCAGGTCCACACCCATATCCACAGTTGGTTCGTGATTTCCAGTCGATCATTGGTCGTGAAGCACGCCGTCAGATTCTGGAACAGGCTGGCCGTCTGCCAGATGCACTGGTAGCATGTGTCGGTGGTGGATCCAATGCAATGGGCTTGTTCTATCCATTCCTGAACGATCAAGACGTGAAAATGTACGGCGTTGAAGCAGCAGGTCATGGGATTGAATCAGGCAAGCACTCTGCGCCGTTGAATGCCGGTCATATCGGTGTCCTGCATGGTAACCGAACTTACCTGATGTCGGATGCACAAGGCCAGATCATCGAAACCCATTCAATTTCTGCAGGTCTGGATTATCCGGGTGTGGGTCCGGAACATAGTTTCCTGAAAGATATGGATCGCGTGAAATACGTACCAATCAATGACCAGGAAGCTTTACAGGGTTTCCGCGACTTGACCAAGATTGAAGGCATTATTCCGGCGTTAGAAAGCGCACATGCTATGGCTTATGTCACTAAACTTGCACCGACCATGGACAAGGATCAGATTATTATTGCGACGGTTTCAGGTCGTGGTGATAAGGACTTGATGACCGTTGCCCGTATTGATGGCGTGGAAATGGTAGAGATGTAAGCTCCTTAAAGTCCTCTCCTTATAGGAGAGGGTTGGATGAGGTTAAATCTCACAAAAGGATAAGTTAAAAAATCGTGCTAATAAAAATTAGCACGATTTTTTATTGAGTAGATTTTGAAAAAACATGCCGCCTGTATGGAATTAAGAAAATTCACCTTGCGCGCGCTCTTTGGCCCATTCACGTAAAACAAATTTCTGCAATTTTCCGGTCGAAGTTTTTGGAATTTCGGTAATCACCACATCCTTAGGCACTTTAAAACGGGCCAGATGCTCACGGCAGAATTCCATAATTTCTTCTTCTGTGGCTTTTTTTCCTTCTTTGAGTTCGATAAAGGCACAAGGAACTTCCTGCCAGCGTGGATCAGGCTTGGCGACTACCGCCGCAGTCAGCACCGCCGGATGCTGATACAGCACTTCCTCCACTTCAAGTGAAGAAATATTTTCTCCGCCGGAAATAATCACGTCTTTAGAGCGGTCGGTAATTTTGGCATAGCCATCCGGTTGGCAAACTGCCAGATCTCCTGTATGGAACCAGCCACCGGCAAAGGCTTCAGCGGTCGCCTCAGGATTTTTCAGATAACCTTTCATCACGATATTGCCACGGAACATGATTTCACCCATGGTCTGACCATCATGTGGCACTTCCTGCATGGTATCCGGATCAAGCACTTTCATGCCATCTTGCAATGGATACGGTACGCCCTGACGGGAGTGCAACTGCGCCTGTTCCTGAATGGATAAATCACTCCAGCCTGCCTGAGATGCACATAGGGCAGAAGGGCCATAGGTCTCAGTCAAGCCATAAACATGCGTTACATTAATACCGATATTGCGCATGCCTTCGATAATCGCAGCTGGCGGTGCAGCACCCGCGACCATCACTTCGACACGGTGATCAATCTTGGCCTTTTTCTCTTCAGGTGCGTTAATCAGCATTGACAAGACAATCGGTGCCCCACAGAAGTAATCGACTTTATGTTCAGCAATCAGTTTAAAGATCAGTTCAGCATCGACTTTACGCAAGCAAACGTTGGTTCCGCCATTGGCCGCCATGGTCCAGGCAAAGCACCAGCCATTACAGTGGAACAGCGGAAGTGTCCATAAATAGGTAGCGCGTGGTGTCATGCCACAGGCGATAATATTACTGGCTGCGTTAATGTAGGCACCGCGATGATGATAGACCACGCCTTTCGGATTGCCGGTGGTACCGGAGGTATAACTTAAGCTGATAGCATCCCATTCATCTTGAGGCAAATGCCATTCAAAGTTTGCGTCGCCTTGCGCAATCCAGTCTTCATATTCGATTTGACCAATACGCTTATCTTCACCTTCAAACTCTGCATCGGCCACATCAATGACATAAATATCCTGTGACACCAAGGCAAGTGCTTCAGTCGCAAGTGCGGTAAATTCAGGATCGACCAAGAGCACTTTGCTTTCAGCGTGTTCCAGCATAAAAGCCAGTGTTTTGGCATCGAGACGGGTATTTAAAGTATTCAGGACTGCACCTGCCATCGGTACAGCAAAATGTGCTTCGATCATGGCAGGGACGTTAGGCAGCAGGACAGACACGGTATCATTTTTACCGATACCTAGTTTTTGGAGTTGGTTGGCAAACTGACGACAACGATTGTATTTCTCACGCCAGGTGATCCGGCGTTTACCGTGAATAATCGCATTCTGATTGGGATAGATATAAGCTGCACGATCAAGATAGCGTAAAGGTGATAAGGCTACAAAATTTGCAGGGGTACGCGGTAATTCATCATATGCGCTAACCATTGGAAAACTCCATTCTATATTTATTTTCATATCCTGTTGAAAAGATATGTATTTCTCAGAAATCTTGCATTTATGCTTTAGTCGAGTACGATTTTACAAATTTTAAGTATTTGAATATTAATAAAAATATTTAACCCTACTTAAATGTTTTGAACGCATGGGTTCCCAAGTTTGATTTTTTAGGTATTTTACTCTAGTTCAGCCATTAAAATAATATGAGCCCAGGAAGAATAATGAAAATACAACAGGCGAATGACGTCTGGCGAAACTGGTCGGGGAGCCAGTTCAGTGCCGCTCGGATTGTTCAGCCCAGCCAGATCAGTGAATTACAAAGTTTAGTGAAGACCCATGCACACATTCGTGCAGTGGGTGCAGGACATTCATTTAGCCCATTGGCCAAAACAGATGAAATCTTGCTTAATCTCGACCAGTTCAAAGGAGTCGTTGCTTTTGATCAAGAGAAAACCCAATGCACCGTGCGGGCCGGTACGCGTTTATATGATTTGGGGGAATATTTGACGCCGATCAATCAGGCTTTAATTAATCAGGGCGATATAGACCAGCAAAGTCTGGCTGGAGCGATTTCTACCGGAACGCATGGCACGGGCATCGATTTACCTTGCATATCCGCTTTTGTGGAAGGCTTTGAATTACTGACTGCAGCGGGAGAGCTGCTGCAATGCGACGCCCAGCAGAATACCGAGATATTTCAGGCTGGACGGGTAGCGCTGGGTAGTTTGGGCATATTGACCCAAATCACCCTGCAAAATCGACCGCAATATAAATTAAAAGAACAGATTCGGCTCTGTTCATTAAAAAACATATTTACCCATATTGATCAATGGAAACATCAGCATCGGCATATTGAATTTTGGGCTTTTCTGCATGCCGATCAAGTGATGCTGAAAACTTTGGATAAAACGGAAGATGATATTCAACCGAGACAGGAGAGCTGGCCTCCGGAAGATATTTTATTGACTCTATGTTCGGAATTGACGCGACTCTTCCCAAAGACAAATCCCTATCTGCAAAAACTGCTCGGCGTATTTGTCAAACCGACTCGTTATGTAGACTGGTCATCCAGAATTTTTCCAACTCCGCGTAAGACCAGATTTAATGAAATGGAATATCAGGTTCCGGTTGAGTTTGGCTTGCAGTGTCTGGACGAGATTCTGCATGTTTTATGCAAACACCAAGTGCCGATGTTTTTCCCGATCGAGTTTCGTTATGTCAAAGGCGATGAGATCTGGCTAAGTCCTTTTTATCAGCGTGATTCGGTCTCCATTTCGATTCATCAATTTTATAAACAGGATTACCACGCGATCTTTGATCTGGTCGAGCCGATTTTACAGAAATATCAGGGACGACCGCATTGGGGCAAGTTACATAGTATGAGCGCAGCCTCGCTGCGCGAACTCTACCCGAAATGGGATAATTTCATGGTGCTACGTCAGCAATTGGATCCACAGCAAAAATGGCTGAATCCATATTTAAAAGAATTGTTTTTATCTGGGAAATGAGGAGAGGGCGATGCAATCAAATTATTTTCAGCAACTGACGCAGGAATTAAAACGGCAGGGCACTGGCACACCGCAACTGATTTTAGATTTAAAAACCTATCAACGTAATTTGGACTATGTACAGTCAAAATTGCCTGCGAAGTTAAAACCACGTCTGGTAGTGAAGTCTTTAGCCAGCATTCAGCTACTCAAACTGGCCAGTGAAAAACTAAATACCCAGCGCTTTATGGTCTTTCATCTGCCGCATCTGCTGGAGATTATAGGGACATTTCAGCAAGCCGATATCTTGTTGGGTAAACCGATGCCGATTCAGGCAGTCAAACATTTTTATCAAACTTTGTCTGATCAAAATAAAGCCAATGATCAAGTAGTTATTCAATGGCTAATTGATGATGTGGAACGATTAAAACAATATCTGCAACTCGCGCAAAGCTTGAATACCTGCCTGAATGTCAATATTGAAATTGATGTAGGGCTGCATCGTGGCGGCGTACAAACGCAGCAGCAATTTATAGCCTTAATGGAGCTGATTCAGGACAACGCGGCTTATATCAAATTCTCGGGTCTAATGGGCTATGATGCACATGTCGCCAAATTACCAAAAATTCTGAAAAGTCCTGAAAAAAGTTATCAGCAATCGCAGCAGATGTATCAACAATACAAAACGATGATTCAGCAGCAATTCCCTGATTTATGGCATGAAGGTCTCTGTTTTAATGGCGGTGGCAGTCCGACCTTTATGCAGCATTGTCAGCACAGTGTCTGTAATGACCTGGCTTTTGGCTCGATGCTGCTCAAGCCAGGCGATTTTGATCTGGCGAATCTGGCTGAACTGCAATGTGCACTCTGGATTGCCGCACCCATTTTAAAAGTGTTGCCTTGTAGCCAGATTCCCGGTTTGGAACTACTAAATTATCTTCCACATCAAGATAAAGCCGTATTTATTTATGGCGGCTATTGGCGAGCGGATTATATCTACCCTGAAAAAAGCCGGCTACATGTGTTATATGGCCGCAGCAGTAATCAGGAAATGCTTCAGGTGCCCATGCAGTGCGATATTCATGTCGATGATTATGTGTTTATAAGACCGACACAAAGTGAAGCTATCATCCCGCAATTCGCTCAGCTTTATGCTTATACAGAAGGAAAGTTTCTCCAGTGGCAGACTTTGCGGGAATAAGCACATTTTGAAATGAAAAATGAGCCTAAGCCTTTAACGATCAGGCATAGATTTGACGGTAAATCTTATTTTTATTGGGAAAAGGTTTAATCATGCGGCCAAGCCGTGTAAAATTCGAATCGATTTTATTTATCCACCGTTTTTATCTTTTGAGGCTGTGCCTCGATCATAATCTCGCGGTGATATGCTCCATGGTACGGGGCATCACTCCTTAAGGATTTCTTATGCCAATTATCACTTTGCCAAATGGCGATCAAAAACAGTTTGATCACGCCGTATCTGTGATGGACGTTGCACTTAGCATTGGTCCTGGTCTTGCAAAAAATACAGTTGCTGGTCGTGTCAACGATCGTTTGGTTGATGCGTCTGATCTCATCACTGAAGATGCAACACTACAAATTATCACGCCTAAAGACGAAGCCGGTGTCGAGATCATTCGCCATTCTTGCGCGCATTTGGTCGGTCATGCGGTTAAGCAACTGTTCCCAGAAGCAAAGATGGTCATTGGTCCGGTCATTGAGGAAGGTTTCTACTATGACATCTGGATGCCACGTCCGTTTACCTTAGACGACATGGCAGCGATTGAAGAGCGTATGAAAAAGCTCATCGATCAGGACTATGATGTTGTGAAAAAAATGACGCCGCGTGATGAAGTGATTGCAGAATTTACAGCGCGTGGCGAAGAATACAAATTGCGCCTGATCGCAGACATGCCTGAAGAAACCCAAATGGGCTTGTACTACCATCAGGATTACTTGGATATGTGCCGTGGTCCGCACGTTCCAAACACCAAATTCTTAAAATCGTTCAAGCTGACTAAAATTTCAGGTGCTTACTGGCGCGGTGATGCGAAAAACGAACAGCTACAACGTATTTACGGTACAGCGTGGGCAGACAAGAAGCAGCTTGCGGCTTATGTAAAACGGATTGAAGAAGCAGAAAAACGAGATCACCGTAAAATCGGTAAAGCACTTGATTTGTTCCATATGCAAGAAGAAGCACCGGGTATGGTGTTCTGGCATCCAAATGGCTGGACCATTTATCAAGTGCTTGAACAATACATGCGTAAAGTTCAGCAAGACAATGGCTACGAAGAAATCCGTACCCCGCAAGTTGTCGATTTCACGCTGTGGGAAAAATCAGGACATGCTGCCAACTATGCAGACAACATGTTCACCACGCATTCTGAAAATCGCAACTATGCGGTGAAGCCAATGAACTGTCCTTGTCACGTGCAAGTGTTCAACCAAGGCTTGAAGTCATACCGTGATCTTCCTGTACGTTTGGCAGAGTTTGGTTCATGTCATCGTAACGAACCATCAGGTTCTTTACATGGCATTATGCGTGTGCGTGGCTTTACTCAGGATGACGCGCATATTTTCTGTACCAAAGAACAGATTGGTCCTGAAGTTGCAAACTTTATCAAATTGACACTGGATGTATACAAAGATTTTGGCTTTGAAGAAGTACAAATGAAGTTGTCGACGCGTCCTGAAAAACGTGTGGGTGATGACAAGCTTTGGGATATGGCAGAAAAATCTTTGGCAGATGCTTTAGATGCTGCAGGTCTTGAGTGGGAACTTCAACCAGGCGAAGGCGCATTCTACGGTCCGAAGATTGAATTCTCTCTGAAAGACTGCTTAGGTCGTGTCTGGCAGTGTGGTACCATTCAGTGTGACTTTAACTTGCCAGAACGTCTGGATGCGTCTTATGTCACTGAAGATAATGACCGCGATCAGCCAGTAATGTTACATCGTGCAATTCTTGGCAGTTTCGAGCGTTTTATTGGTATACTGATCGAACACTACGCAGGCTTCATGCCACCTTGGTTGGCACCAATGCAAGCGTGTGTGATGAACATTACCGATTCTCAAGCTGAGGCATGTGAGTCAGTCGTCGCAAAACTTAAAGAAAACGGTATCCGTGCAATTTCTGACTTGAGAAATGAGAAAATCGGCTTTAAGATTCGTGAACGTACATTAGAGCGTATTCCTTACTTACTGGTACTTGGGGACCGTGAAGTAGAGGAAGGTACCGTAAACGTGCGTACCCGCTCAGGAACAAATTTGGGTACTATGTCAATCGATGCTTTCGTTGACCTAGTAAAAGCAGCCGTAGCCGAACGCGGCCGGTACATTGTGGAGTAACAGCGATTAAACAGCCTGACCGTAATCAACAGGGCGGTAACAAATCAAACCGTCCTGCCTTGAATGATGAAATTCGTGCGAAAGAAGTCCGTCTTGTAGACGAAAATGGTGAGCAGAAAGGGATTGTAAGCTTAGCTGACGCCCTACGCGCAGCAGAAAGTGTTGAACTTGATCTTGTTGAGATCGTAGCAAACGCTGAACCACCAGTATGTAAGATCATGGACTTCAACAAGCATTTGTTTGATCTTAAGCAAAAGCAGAAAGAAGCGAAGAAAAAACAACATCAAGTCCAGGTGAAAGAAATCAAGCTACGCCCGGGTACTGATGTTGGTGATTACAACGTAAAACTACGTGCAATCATCAAGTTCCTTGAAGAAGGTAACAAGGTGAAAATCACGCTTCGTTTCCGTGGTCGTGAAATGGCGCACCAACAGTTGGGTCTAGCTCAATTGCAAAAAATTGAAGCTGACGTGGCTGAATTCGGTACTGTTGAGCAGATGCCGAAAATGGAAGGCCGTCAAATGGGTATGCTACTTGGTCCTAAAAAGAAAAAGTAAGCACTCATTAAGCGAAAAAAGCCCTGCATATGCAGGGCTTTTTTTATGCTCTAAAGTTCCAGGCACTTTGTATGGCCTGCATAATCTGTTGAGCTTGCGGGCGGGAAAACATCGACAGCTGAATCCGGAAAAATCCAAGAAAAATTTGATTCATCAGACCGGGCTGGCACAATTTAAAATCCAAAGTGCCATCGCGTTGACTAATCACATGCGCTGGCATGTTATAGAGCCAGCTTTTGAGATGTGCTTTGAGAGAAGCATAGCGTGGATTCAGAAAGCTATACTGTACCGAATGTCGTTTTAAGCACAGGCTGATGCGGAAACTGGCCAAAGTATAATAAATAGCTTGTGAGGTGATTTTCAGTTTAGTTCCCAGCATAAGCAGCGAAAGACCAAGAAAGCCGCCAATATAAATATAAAAGTCAGGAGACTCCTGCCATAAAAATAATAGTCCTTGGAAAAAACTGGAATTGCTACGCACACTGCTGAAATAAAAAATGCTGAATATTCCGACCGGATAACAAAACAGTAAATATCCCATAGCGCGCATGATCGGGCTAGCTTGATGAAACAGGATGTTTTCTGGCACATTCATGGTTTATTTTTATGATCAGAAAGCGTATTGCCTTAATGAGCTTAGGTAATCTGTAGCCAAAAAGAAAGGCCCTTTCGGACCTTCCTTTGCGTACTTAATCAAGCTTATTCCACTGATTTTTCATCGTTTGCAATGAGCAGTTTATTGCCAATCGGGATTTGACGTGGCAATTTTTCTTCTGGAATAATGCGCTGCAAGTCGATGATCAATAAACCATTTTCATAGTCTGCCTGTTGTACCTCAATATATTCATCCAGACGTAAAGACAATTTAAATGCACGTCGCGCAATGCCTTTGTACAGGAATTCAATACTGTCATTGCTCTGGTTTTCAGGCTTGCCTAGGATGGTCAGCAACTTATTTTCCAGACGAATGTCGAGTTCTTCCTGACGAAAACCCGCAGTTGCCACCACGATGCGGTAATTATTCTCACCACGCTTTTCGATATTATACGGTGGGTAATTCGGTGCATCGCTTTGCATGGCATAGTCAATAAAGTCATTCAAGCGATCAAAGCCAATACTACGACGAAATAATGGATGAAGATTTAAGTTACTCATGATTAGAACCTTCTCACTAAAGCAAAGTTATAAAAACAAGAAAATAAGATCTGTCATGTCAGACATCAACAGCGCATAAGATTGACGCAATCCTTATGCAGAAATAAATATGTGTTTGGAGCTGAAATTTTCAAGATCAAAAAGAAAAAAATATATAAATTTTTAATAAGATTTTGATATTTATTGAAAAATAATTTTAAAATGCAGACTTGTTGTTTCTTTCTAAATCCTCTATGTTGAGTACATCGTCGCATAGTAAAAGTGCAGGGAGTATTAAAAGAAAATGATCGATTTATATTATTGGGGCACCCCCAACGGCCATAAAATTAGTATTGCTCTAGAAGAAATGGGGCTGGAATATCAAATTATTCCCATCAATATTCTGGAAAATGACCAGTTCCAGTCCGATTTTCTGGCTATTTCTCCCAATAATAAAATCCCGGCAATTGTTGATCAGGATGGGCCACATGGCCGCGCCATTTCAATTTTTGAGTCAGGTGCGATTTTGCAATATCTAGGTCGCAAAACAGGTCTGTTTTATCCAACTGATGAAGTGAAGCGTATTCAGGTTGAACAGTGGCTGATGTGGCAAATGGGCGGTTTGGGGCCGATGCTCGGGCAAAATCATCACTTTAGCCGTTTTGCACCTGAGCGGATTGCTTATGCCACAGAGCGCTATGTCAATGAAAGCAAGCGTTTATATGGGGTGTTGAATAAGCAGCTGGTCGGGCAGGATTATGTTGCCGGCGAATACTCGATTGCTGATATGGCGATATTTCCGTGGTTATTGCGACACGACTGGCAGCAGATCAATCTGGAAGATTATCCTGAAGTTTCCAAATATATTGATCGCTTGAATGCTCGTCCTGCGGTTCAGAAAGCGCTGGCGATACATGTCAGTTAAGCATCTGCCTTTATGCTAAAATAGCCTTAAGCAAATAAAGCCACCCTTACGGTGGTTTTTTATTGGATGGATATATGAACGATTTTCTTCTGAACTTTACCAAGATTGTTGAAAGTAATACCCGAATTTACTGGAGCATTCTTTTCGGCATTGCTGCATGTTTAGTGCTGTATGTTGCTGAAATTGTGCATATCGATCAGGTGATTGCTGCCCTAAATACCAAAGATCAGCAGATTTTACGTGCTGCAATTGCACCGCTCAATGAGCAGTATAAATGGGCGCGGATCATGGCGATGGTGACTGCAGTCGTTTGGTCCAGTTGGGAATATAGTAAAGCCAAGAAAAAAATGGGCTTGAGCCGTTAATGCTGTAATGAGCCTGTTTTTACTGTTTCTATCTGCCTTTGGTGCAGCGACCTTACTGCCTTTACAGTCTGAAGCTGTGCTACTGGGGCTTTTAGTGCAGGGTGAGCAGAGTGAGGTACTGTTAATTGCGGTGGCCAGTTTGGGGAATATACTGGGTTCTTGTGTGAACTGGTATCTGGGACTCAAGATTGAGCATTATAAAAATAAAAAGTGGTTTCCGGTTTCAGCAGATAAGATGCTCAAGGCGCAAAAGACCTATCAGAAATATGGTTACTGGTCTTTACTGCTGAGCTGGGTGCCTATCATTGGTGATCCGATTACCCTGATTGCGGGACTATTAAAAGAAAACCTCGTCCGTTTTCTGCTGATGGTCAGCATCGCTAAAATTGGACGTTATCTGTTTGTCTATGCGGCCTTTGCCATGTTCTAAACTTGAAAATAATTTTCCTGATCCAGTCTTGGATATTATTTCAGAGCGAAATCATTCTTTAAATTCGCTTATTGGGTGAAGATGCTTTTGTTTTAAACAAAGATGCTTTAGAATACTCGCTCCCTTACCTGCAGGTCGTTTTGTAATGGTGCAAACGAGCCGAACAGGTGTTCAAAAGAGGTTGTTATGCCTAAGATGAAAACTCGCCGTGGTGCAGCTAAACGCTTTAAAGCGACTGCTAACGGTTTTAAGCGTAAACAAGCGTTCAAACGCCACATTTTGACCAAAAAATCTGCTAAGCGTATTCGTCAATTGCGCGGCTGTGTAATGGTTCACGTAAGTGACGTTGCTTCAGTTCGTCGTATGTGCCCGTACATCTAAGGAGATTATAAATGGCTCGTGTAAAACGTGGTGTACAGGCTCATCGCCGTCACAAAAAAATTCTTGCTCGCGCTAAAGGTTACTATGGTGCTCGTTCACGCGTTTACCGCGTAGCGTTCCAGGCGGTAATCAAAGCTGGTCAATATGCTTACCGTGACCGTCGTCAGAAGAAACGTCAATTCCGCGCTTTGTGGATTGCACGTATCAACGCTGGTGCTCGTCAAAATGGTTTGTCGTACAGCCGTATGATCGCTGGCTTGAAAAAAGCTCAAGTGATTATCGACCGTCGCGTACTTGCTGACATCGCTATGCATGACGCAGTTGCGTTTGCTGCTTTAGCTTCTAAAGCTAAAGATGCATTGGCTGCATAAGTCTTTATGACTTGAAAAAAGACCGCCATTTGGTGGTCTTTTTTATGCTTAAATAAAAGTAGTCATTTTAAATATTATTTAAAAATCAATATTGTAAATCCTATATTTTTTAGTCATTGTTAAACTGCATAATCAAAAATAAGGCTTAAAAATAATGATTCGACTTGCCACTCAACAGGATGTCCTGCCGATTGCCCAAGTGCACGTACAAAGCTGGCGTGAAAGCTATAAAAACATCATCAAACAAGAAATTTTAGATGCATTGTGTGTAGAACAAAGAGCTGCCTTGTAGCGTTCTGTGCTTGAACAGGAAAATCGACAGGTATTTGTCTATGAAGAAAATGCTCAGGTGCTCGGATTTGCTGCCTTTAATTTTCCAGTGGATGCACCAATTAGTGAATTGAGAGCACTTTATTTGCTTCAAAATATTCAAGGTCGCGGCATTGGACGTGATTTGGTTCAATTGGGTCTGGGTTTAAGTCGAGAAAAATCCTACCAGTATATGCAGTGCAGCGTATTGAACCTGAATTCCAGTCGTTATTTTTATGAAAAGACCGGCGCCTATTTTGTCAGTGAAGGAGATGCCAGCGATCTGGGCGAGAATCTTAAAGACTTATGTTATCAGTGGGACATTTAATTTTTGAATACTCTGGCCCAGCTGGCTCAACGTAGAAAAATCTAAAACCTGGGAAAAGACGATAGAAAATAAATCAGCCCTTAGAAATGTATGGCTGATTTATCTTTTTATCTCAATATCTCCACCGGTCAATTAAGAGAGCATTTCCGGCCGATCAGCAAATGACAGCTTCGGCTCATTCAAATAATGCTGAAATTTTAAGACAGATACTCAGTCGTGATTCCATCATCTGATGGATGATGAAAACCATCACAAAATCGTCAGCATTATTTCAAGTTGATGCCTGCTCATGAATATCAAAATATCCATTGAATTCTGCCCGTGATGTTCAAGCTTTTCTGGCAAAATGTTAAAGGCCGAAATAGTAGCCAATCAGACAGATAATCACAGTGATCACAATTAAGGTCAGCACATTTGCAGATGAACTGGATTTGCCTGGGTCCTGAGGTTTTTCTGCTTTAGAAATTTTTGGTGAGCGGTCTTCGGTACTCATACCGACAAATGGGTCAGGTGCAACTTTTGGTGTTAGCTGTGCAGTTTTATAGTGATTGGCGACTTTGCTGATGAATTTAGCACTTAAATCATCAATTTTTTGCGAAAAATGTCGCAGATTGAGTTGCTGCTCCGGGCTGAGTACTTCGCCATCTGCACGATAGGGATGCTGGATTTTCGTTTGAATAAAGTCATTTAAGGTGTCTAGGCGGTACAAAGTCTGGTGAGCATAATCCGCTGAATAGTCAGTGGGAATTAAGGCCAAATGACTTTCGCTATCGGCTTGAATGGCAGGCATGGTGCCGTAATAAGGCAAATTGGTATATGCAGGTTCGGTAAAATCTTGGGCAAGGCTACTTTCAAACAGTTCATGATCGGTATAGGCCTGAATATCATCCCAGTTTGGGGCTTCCAGATCGACATCAATGCGCTTGGCCAGTTTAGGATTTAGCTCATAACACCAGAATGTTTCATGGCGTAAAGGGGATTGCTGTGATTTAGGTGCTTCGTAATCATTGTCTGCGCTGTACCATTCAGGCAGTTCCTTGCCGATGATCCAGGCAGTTTTGGTTTTAGCGCCATGACTGACAATAAAATGCGCCAGTGGTAATAGCTCGATATTGGCATTCGGATTTTTTTCATCAACCAGTAAATCAGAGCGATGCAAGCTGAGGCGACGCACGCCTTGTTTTTTCAGGCCTTCCAGCCAGATCTGGAAATGCTGGGCCAGCAGGTGTTGTGATATCAGATCCCGAAAGGCAAACTGATGCTGATTAAAAATGGAATGTTGAATCCAACGATTGAAACTCAGGTCTTGAGTCAAATACTCATTGCCGTAAGTGACGAGGGTTAGTTGCTGTTTCCAAATTTGATCGAGTGCCATAGTGATTTGATCTGATTGATATTGTGTTTATCTTATACTTTTTATATTTAATCATGCCAATCTAATTTTCCTTAAAACGCATCTTCATCAAAGTGTCTAAAAACTGTTAGAATGTGGGGTTTTTAAAATATTTTTTAACCTGTTGCTTTGAGAGTTACTATGTCACTGGAAGCCCTGACCACTGAAGCGCTCGCTGCGATTGCAGCAGCTCAAGACCTTGCTGCACTTGATCAAGTACGAGTGCAATTTACGGGGAAAAAAAGCCAGCTCGCGGAACAATCTAAGTCGCTTGGTAAAATGGATCCTGAAGAACGTAAAGTCTTCGGCGCACAAATCCATGCTGTACGTGAAACTATTACCGCTGCATTGACCTCACGTCAGGCAGAATTGCATAAAGCTGCCTTAGAACAAAAACTGGCAAGCGAAACCATTGATATTACTTTACCAGGTCGTGGCCAACAGGTGGGCAGTATCCATCCAGTGACCCAGGTGCAAGAGCGTATTTGCCAGTTCTTTACCAAGGCAGGTTTTACGGTTGCAACAGGTCCTGAAGTTGAAGATGACTATCACAACTTTGAAGCACTGAATATTCCGGGTCATCACCCGGCGCGTGCCATGCACGATACTTTCTATTTTGATGTGAACCATTTGCTGCGTACGCATACGTCTGGTGTGCAGATTCGTACCATGGAAACTCAGCAGCCACCAATCCAGATCGTATGTCCGGGCCGTGTTTACCGTTGTGATTCGGATCAAACCCACTCACCGATGTTCCATCAGATCGAAGGTTTATACGTGGCTGAAAATACCAGCTTTGCGGAACTGAAAGGTTTGCTGGTTAACCTGCTGAACGAATTCTTTGAAAAAGATTTGAAAGTACGTTTCCGTCCATCTTATTTTCCGTTCACCGAGCCGAGTGCGGAAGTGGATATTATGGATGAACGCGGTCGCTGGTTAGAAGTATTGGGCTGCGGTATGGTACATCCGAATGTGCTGCAAGCTGCAGGCATTGATCCTGAAAAATACAAAGGCTTTGCTTTTGGTCTGGGTGTTGAACGTTTTGCAATGCTGCGTTATGGCGTGAATGACTTACGTATGTTCTTTCAAAATGATGTGCGTTTCTTACGCCAGTTTGCTTAAAACTTTTTAATAATCCTCTCCTAACCTCTTCTTTTAAAAAGAAGAGGGACTCCGTGAAATAGATGGAGTTCTCCCCCTTTGGAAAATGGGGAGCAGAGGGGGATTCTAGAGATTTGAATTACAGGTTTTATATCAATGAAAATTAGCGAAAATTGGCTACGCACATGGGTCAACCCAGCCATCGATAGCGAAAAACTTTCTGATCAATTGACCATGTTGGGTCTGGAAGTGGATGAGCTTGCACCTGCAGCCAAACCCTTTACTGGTGTGGTGGTGGGGGAAGTCCTGACAGTAGAACAACATCCTGATGCAGATCGCTTGCGTGTGACCACTGTCAATATCGGTTCTGGTGAGCCACTACAAATTGTATGTGGTGCGCCAAATGTACGTGCCGGCATGAAAGCACCGGTTGCGACCATTGGTGCAGTACTTCCAGGCGATTTCAAAATCAAGAAAGGCAAGCTACGTGGTATCGAGTCACAAGGTATGCTGTGCGGCGCTTCAGAAATCGATCTGGAAGATAAAATCGACGGTCTTTTAGAGCTGCCTGCAGATGCACCAGTAGGTATGAACATTCGTGAATATCTGGATCTTGATGACAATGTGATTGACATCAGCATTACGCCTAACCGTGGGGACTGCTTCAGTATTCGCGGGATCGCGCGTGAAATTGGTGTGATCAACCAATTGCCAGTGACTGCCCCTGAAATTAAAGAAGTAGCTGCGACTATTAGCGACGAAAAGAAAGTCGTTGTGTCGACTGAAGGCTGCCCACGTTACTTGGGTCGTGTCATCAAGAACGTCAATACCAAGGCTGTGACTCCTGTATGGATGGAGCGTGCATTGGCGCGTTCAGGTATTCGTCAGCACAGCATTCTGGTCGATATTACCAACTATGTATTAATCGAGCTTGGTCAACCGCTACACGCATTTGATGGCGGTAAAGTTCAAGGTACGGTACATGTACGTCAAGCGACGGAAGCTGAAAAGTTAGTTTTGCTCAATGAACAAGAAGTTGAACTCAACGAAAAAGTGATGGTGATTGCAGATGATGAAAAAGCATTGGCCATTGCTGGTATTATGGGTGGCTTGTCTTCAGCAGTCAGCGATGCAACCACTGAAATTTTCCTGGAATCAGCATTCTTCGCGCCACTGCATATTGCCGGTCGTGCACGTAGCTTTGGCTTGCATACCGATGCTTCTCAGCGTTATGAACGTGGTGTCGATTTTGAATTGCCATTAATCGCTATGCACCGCGCATCACAATTGATTGCGGAACTTGCCGGCGGTGAGTTCGGGCCAATTACAGTTGCCGAAAATGCAGCCCTATTGCCAACACGCGATGCAATTGAGTTGAATCAAGCCCAAGTCGATCAACTGCTAGGTTATAGTGTTGACTCAGCGTTCATTACTGATGCTTTGACCCGTTTAGGTTGTGAAGTTACAGTAAAAGCAGAAGGTGAGTGGTCCATAGTGCCACCATCACATCGTTATGATATGGTGATTTACCAAGACTTGATTGAAGAAGTCGCTCGTATTCATGGCTATGACAATATTCAAATCAGCCTGCCTGTGATTGATGTGAAATTGGCGAAATACCAAGATCAATTTGAATTGGGCCAACTCCGTCAAACTGCGGTAACTTTAGGTTACCAAGAAGCAATCAGTTTTAGCTTCGCAGACCTAAAACTTGAAAAGCAACTTAATTTCAGTGTGAATCCATTAGCATTAGCGAATCCAATTTCAAGTGATTTGGCTGTGATGCGTTCAACCTTGCTATCTAGCCTGATTCCTTGTGTTCAGTACAATGTCAACCGCCAGCAAAGCCGTGTACGTTTCTTTGAGCTCGGTCTGCGTTTTGACTATCAAGAAGCCAGC
Source organism: Acinetobacter lwoffii (assembly GCA_002332985.1). Lineage (GTDB taxonomy): Bacteria > Pseudomonadota > Gammaproteobacteria > Pseudomonadales > Moraxellaceae > Acinetobacter > Acinetobacter lwoffii_N. The sequence continues at coordinate 33,554 of DDAT01000008.1, forward strand.
AGCATCCATGATTTAAAACAGATTCCAACTTTTGCATTGATTGCGACTGGTTCACGTCATGCTGAATCTTGGCATGTGAAACCCGCTGCAATGGACTTCTTTGACTTTAAGGGCGATATAGAGGAAATTCTGGCTGCTGGTCGTGTCAAAGTAGAATATGTGCGTTCAGAGCGTAGCTGGTTGCATCCAGGGCAATCCGCAGAAATTCTCGTGAATGGTCAATCAATTGGTTACTTGGGGCGTTTACATCCCTCACTTGAAGACGAACTTGATCTGGCAACCACATGGGTGGCAGAATTGGATCAAGCGGCTGTTTTGCAAACTTATGTATCTAATTTTACAGAATTATCACGTTTTCCATCGGTTCGACGTGATATTGCGCTTTTAATTAATGATAAGATTAATGTTAGCGAAATTCAGGGACTTATCGAAAAAACAGGCGGAGAGCTTTTAGACTCAACTTGGTTGTTCGATGTGTACACTGGACAAGGAGTAGAAGAAGGGAAACGCTCACTGGCATTTGCACTTCTCTGGCAGCATCCAAGCCGTACACTGGAAGATGCTGAAATTAAATCAGGTATGGATAATATCCTTCAAGTGTTAGAAAACACTTACCAAGCGACATTGAGGGCTTCATGACAGCACTAACTAAAGCAGAAATGGCTGATCATTTAAGTGAGCTCACGAGTTTAAACCGTCGTGAAGCAAAACAAATGGTTGAGTTGTTCTTCGATGAGATTAGCCAGGCGCTCATCTCAGGCGAGCAAGTGAAACTTTCGGGTTTTGGTAATTTTGAGTTGCGTGACAAGCGTCAACGTCCAGGCCGTAACCCGAAAACGGGTGAAGAGATTCCGATTTCTGCACGCCGTGTAGTGACCTTCCGTGCGGGGCAGAAGTTTCGTCAACGTGTGGGAAATGAGCAGGTCAATTGATCTGCTTTTTAAAACTGGAATCTAATATCTTTAAATTCCAGTTTTAAAAATAAAAAAGAGAGCCAAAGGCTCTCTTTTTTTTGTACTGAATAATCTAGAAGATTATTGAGCAGCAGCTTCAGAAGCAGCAGTAGCTTCAGCAGCAGCATCAGTAGCAACTGCAGCAGCAGCATCAGCTTCAGCAGCAGCGTCAACTTCAGTAGCAACTTCAGAAGAAGCTTCAACGTCAGTAGCTTCTACAGCAGCAGCGTCAGCAGCAGCTTCAGCTTCAGATGCAGCTTCTACAGCCTCAGATGCAGCTTCGTTAGCGTCAGCAGCAGCGTCGTCAGCTTTTTTAGCACAACCAACGAAAGCTAGAGTAGTAGCAACTGCAGCAGCAATAGCGATTTTTTTGAATAACATGGCATCACTCTCTAAAAATTGAGATTAAAAAAAACCAAAGTTAGTCTGTTAAGTGCTTTTATTGTTCCTAATTGTGTTAGGGACTAACAACGCAGGAGCAGTCTAACTGGTCTGCAAATATGCTATCACTGCGCATTTTTAATTGCTACTGGCAATGATCAAAAAAGTACGGAAAAACGATAAAAAATAAGAAGTTTTTAACAGAAAATAACAATGGAATGAAACATTTAGATTGGAGAAAGGCTTGTTAAACACTTAAAAGTTATACAATTTTTAATCTGAATATTTTATTAATCAGAAACTTAAAAATAAGTTTACATAAATCAGGCTTGATTGTTTCATTCTGTAATTTATGTCAACCTAAAAAAGGCCACCGCTTAGGTGACCTTTCATTTGAAATTTTAATTTGAAGCTTTGCGTTTCATCTGATCAAAGAAATCATCGTTGGTCTTGGTTTCTTTCATGCGATCCAGTAAGAATTCCATTGCCGCCAACTCATCTTGAGTATGCAGCAGCTTGCGTAGAATCCAGACTTTACGCAGATTGTCTTCTGACATCAGGCGTTCTTCACGACGAGTACCAGATTTCTTGATGTTCATCGCAGGGAACACGCGTTTTTCAGCAATGCGACGATCAAGGGTAATTTCCTGGTTACCTGTACCTTTGAATTCTTCGTAAATCACTTCATCCATTTTACTACCGGTTTCAATCAGGGCAGTAGAAATGATGGTCAGTGAACCACCTTCTTCGATATTACGTGCCGCACCAAAGAAACGTTTAGGGCGTTCTAAGGCATGCGCATCCACACCACCAGTCAGTACTTTGCCTGATGAAGGAATCACCGTGTTATAGGCACGCGCCAGACGGGTAATCGAGTCAAGCAGAATCACCACATCTTTTTTGTGTTCAACCAGACGTTTTGCTTTTTCAATCACCATTTCAGCGACTTGAACGTGACGTGCAGGAGATTCATCAAAGGTAGAAGCCACGACTTCCCCACGAACCGTACGTTCCATCTCGGTCACTTCTTCTGGACGCTCATCAATTAGGAGAACGATCAGAATAACTTCAGGATTATTACGAACAATGGACTGTGCAATGCTTTGCAGCAGCATGGTTTTACCCGCTTTCGGCGGAGCCACAATAATTGAACGTTGGCCTTTACCAATCGGAGCCACCAAGTCGATCACACGAGTAGTTAAATCTTCAGTGGTGCCATTGCCCAACTCCATCACCAACTGTTCGGTCGGGAATAATGGCGTCAAGTTTTCAAACAGAATCTTGTTACGTGAATTTTCAGGTGTGTCGTAGTTAATTTGATTGACTTTAAGTAAAGCAAAATAACGTTCACCTTCTTTCGGCGGACGAATGGTGCCAGTAATGGTGTCGCCAGTACGGAGGTTAAAACGACGAATTTGAGAAGGGCTGACATAGATATCATCAGGACCTGCTAAATAAGAACCTGCGGCTGAGCGTAAAAAGCCAAAACCATCTGACAAAATTTCTAGAACGCCATCACCAAAAATCTCTTCGCCATTCATTGCATGACGTTTTAAGATGGCAAAAATAATGTCTTGCTTACGGTTACGAGCCATACCTTCGAGGCCCATAAACTCGGCAATCTTGATGAGTTCGCCAATCGGTTTTTTCTTGAGTTCGGTTAAATTCATAGGTGGTCAGATAGAATCAAAGTTCTGAGGTACAGGTTAGAAAGGGAGTAACATTCGGCCGCATACCAGCATTCAAACGAAAGCAATTGAATTTGCAAAAGAACAATTCAGAGATCTGTTTGAGTGTTTCAAAGGAAAATGTGAAAAACAATTTCTATTGCCGAGCGGCATCTTATGTAATGTGTCTTGTAAGAAATTGACAGGATTTAGGATCCTTTATCTCTTGAGTAGCGAATATAAGAGAAAATGCCAGGTTTGTCAATTTATAGCCGAAAAAAATACGCGAGCATGAGTCGCGTATTTTTTACTAAAAATGCTGTGCTTAGATATTGTCATCAATAAATGCAGTCAGTTTAGATTTTGGTGCAGCACCGACTTGAGTCGCAACAACTTCACCATTTTTGAACATCAACAAAGCCGGGATGTTACGGATGTTGAAATTCACAGCAGTTTGTTCGCAAGAAGTTACGTCAACTTTCACGATTTTAACTTTACCTTGGTATTCATCAGCAAGCACTTCAAGTACGGGTGCAATTGCTTTACATGGTGCACACCAGCCTGCCCAGAAGTCGACCAGTACAGGAACGTCTGATTGAAGAACGTCTGCTTCGAAGTTTGCGTCAGTAGTGTTTACGATGTTGCCAGACATGGAATGTGCTCCAGATTAATATTTTAAAGATAACTAATTATTAGTATTACATAGCCATCTTTAACAATGTAGGGGAATCTGTAAATTTTCAATGCTTAATGTTATTTTGTCTAATGGATGATCACGATAGTGATGATCGTGTCTCACTATTATTCCCGATACAAAAAAGAATAAGGCATTAAATTGTCGCTACAAATGGCTTTTAAATTGCATGCATGTGAATTACTCTAAGCACAATTCGTTAAAGGTTTATTTCTGGAATGTCTGACTTTTTGATTGATGAAGAATTACTTGCCGCCATCGATATGGGATCAAACAGCTTTCATTTGGCCATCGCCCGTGTAGATCATGGTGAAGTGAAGAAAGTGGCATCAATGTCAGAAAAAGTTCAGCTTGCCGCAGGACTAGACGAAAATAAAAATTTAACCGAAGCCGCACAGCAACGCGGTTTGGCCTGTCTGGCCCGTTTTGTAGGTCGTTTAGGTGCAGTTCAGCCGAACCGATTACGGATTGTGGCGACGAATGCGTTGCGTCAAGCCAAAAACGGCCATGAATTTATTCAGAAAGCCGCAGAAATTTTACCGAAACCGATCGAAATTATTGCCGGTCGTGAAGAAGCCCGTCTGATTTATCTGGGTGTATCGCATACCATGGCCAACAGCGGTCGTCGTTTGGTGGTTGACATCGGTGGCGGTTCAACTGAGCTGATTATCGGTGAAGAATTCGAGCCGATTCATACCGAATCGGTACAAATGGGCTGTGTAGCCTTTACCAAGGCCTATTTTCAGGATGGTGAAATCAGCGCCAAAGCTTTTGATAAAGCGGTCACTGCGGCGCGTAAAGAAATTTCGGGAATTGCCAATACTTATAAAGAAGCCGGTTGGGATGCTGTCGTCGGTTCGAGTGGTACCATTAAAGCCTGCCGCCAGATTTGCGTCAATATGGGCTGGAGCAATGATCGCGAACAGTTGACGCGTGAAGGCCTGGAAAAGCTTAAAGACAAACTGCTTAAATATAAATATGTCTCGGACATGGAATTCGAAGGTCTGAAAGATGATCGTCGTGCCGTCTTACCTGCTGGTATTGCCATTCTCTATGCAGTCTTTGATGTATTGGGAATTGATCATTTGGTCTATTCCGATGGTGCACTACGTGAAGGCGTGATGTATGACTTGCTGGGCCGTTTCAAGCATGAAGATATCCGTGATCGTTCCGTCCATGCCTTGATTGGTCGATATAATGCCGATGCCAAGCAGGCAGAACGTGTGGTTCAGACCGCACAAAAACTGTTTAATGACGTGGCCAGTGAACTCGGTTTGAGTGTTGAAGATAGTGACCTGTTACGTCGTGCCGCCTATCTGCATGAGATTGGTTTGGCCATCAGTCACAGTGGCTATCATCGTCATGGCGCATATTTATTACAACACTCGGATATTGCCGGTTTCTCGCAAGTTGATCAAAATCATTTGTCACATTTGGTCGCGCACCATCGGCGTAAATTGCGCGCTGATGCCAAGATTGATGTGATGAAAGTCGGTGGATCTAAACTTTTATGGTTATGTTTGCTGCTTCGTCTGTCGGTTTTGGTCAATCACAGTCGTAGCGATGAGATGCTTCCTGCCATTGAACTCAAGGTTGAAAATGCGCAACAATGGCAACTCAGCGTGTCTGGTGATGCCAAGCAATGGCCATTGCTGGTCGCTGAACTGCACGATGAACAGCAGCAATTTAAAAATTGGGAGATTGAACTCTCGATTCAATCCGAACAGTTTGTTAATTAATACCTTTATAGGGATGAAAACGGTTAACCTATGAAAAATAAAGCAACTCCATCAAAAGCATGGGCGACAGTGCAGATTGCACGTCATCCAGAACGTCCACAATTCCTGGACTATGTGGGTGAAATATTCACTGAATTTGATGCTTTACATGGTGACCGCCTATATGGTGATGATGGCGCGATGATCGGTGGTCTGGCTCGTTTCGATGGTCAACCGGTGATGATCGTTGGTCAGCATCGTGGTCGTAGCACCCGTGAAAAATTACAGCATAATTTTGGCATGAGTAACCCGGAAGGTTATCGTAAGGCACAGCGTCTGCTAGACATGGCAGAGCGTTTTAACCTGCCAGTCTTTACTTTTATTGACACTATGGGCGCTTATCCGGGTGTCGGTGCAGAAGAACGTGGTCAGGCTGAAGCGATTGCCACCAGTCTGGCTCAGCTTTCTAATTTGAAAGTACCTGTGATTGCAACTGTACTGGGTGAAGGCGGTTCAGGTGGTGCGCTGGGTATTGGGGTAGCAGATCGTGTGGTGATGCTCTCTCACAGTATTTATTCGGTGATTTCACCGGAAGGCTGTGCCTCAATTCTTTGGAAAACCGCTGAAAAAGCTGAACAGGCTAGTGAAGCCTTGGCTCTGACTGCAGAAAAATTGCAGAAAATGGGTATTGTAGAATATGTGGTGGATGAAGGTGAGGGTGCTCACTTAAATCCGGATCAGGTCATGAACAGCTTGAAAGCAGTGCTGAAAGAAGCTTTGAACGAACTGCAACTAATGGAAGCGCAAGCACGATGCGAAGCACGTTACCAACGTTTAATGAAGTTTGGCAGCGACAATTTAGGTCTGGTTTCTTAAAACAGCTGCAGGACTTTCCTGCAGAGACAAAATTTCTCATCGGATGCAGTGGCGGCGTAGATTCTATGCTGTTGCTGCATCTGATGTTTTTTTTATGCCCGCAAAAAGTCCGGGCAATCTATGTCGATCATCAGCTGCAAAGTATCAGTAGTACATGGGGCACTTTTGTCCAGCAGCAGTGTCAGCAACTGAATATTCCCTGCATCATCCAGCCCGTCAATGTCGCCAGTGGCAATCTGGAACAGCAAGCGCGCAATTCACGTTATCAGGCCTATCTGCAACATTTGCAAGCGGATGAAATTTTGGTGTTAGCGCATCATCAGCAGGATCAGGCGGAAACCCTGATGTTGCGTTTATTGTCTGGCACAGGCGTGGATGGTTTGGCTGCAATGAAACAGCTGGATATACGTGAAAATTTCACGATTTGGCGGCCGTTGCTGGATATTTCCCGTGAGCAGATTTGCCAATGGGCATCAGACCTGAATGTTCAGAATATTGAAGATCCCACCAATGCTGATACCCATTATGACCGGGCCTGGGCACGCCAGACCCTGTGGCCGCTATTAAGCCAACGTTATCCTAAAATGCAAGCTGCCTTGGTGCGAACCAGTGAGTTAATGCAGGATGCTCAAGACATTTTACAAGAAGTGCTGCAACAGGATTTAGCATATTGTGGAACTGAAACGCAGCTCGATCTTGGTAAATTTTTACAGCTTTCAAAATCACGACAACGTCAATTACTCTCTGCCTGGATGAAAGGTAAACAACAGTATCGTCCATCCTTAGATATGGTGGAGCGTTTGCAACGCGAAGTGATTTATGCCAAGCAAGATGCTCAGGCGGCACTACATTGGCAAAGCTTTTACTATGTGCGCTATCAGCAGCAGATACATCGTCTGACTGCAGAGACTTATTTAGCCGAGCAGCAGCAGGTTCAAACTAGCCCGAAAACTATAAAATTTGCTTTAAAAGACAGCGTGCAGGTTTTGTCAGGAAAATTTATCATCGCTCCTGCACAGCTCGGTTTATCTCCTGCATTATTGCAGCAACCTTTGCATTTACAACAGAGGCAGGGTGGCGAAAAAATTCATTTATATGGCCGTGTCGGTGCCTGGCCGCTGAAAAAAGCCATTCAGGAAGCGCAAATATTTCCCTGGGCTCGGCATACTATTCAAATATTAAGCACAGATAATGTTATGCTAGGCGTGTTTACCCCTAAAGGATTTTGGTTGGCCCAATCTGCATATTGTGAAGCAGGCGGATGGCTGCCGATTTCGGTTTCTTCAACTTTAGAACTCAACGATGAGCATTGAACATGAGTGCAGCTTTAAATTGTAATATCTGTTTTATTGGTGGCGGTAATATGGCCCAAGCCTTAATTGGCGGTCTGATTTCACGTGGTTTGCCAGCAACACGTATTACAGTTTCTGATCCGGTCGAAAAAGTCCGTGCTTTATTGGCGGAAAAAGAAATTAATGTGACCGGGGAGAGTAGTGCTGCAATTCAGGATGCAGATATCGTTGTATTGGCGGTAAAACCTCAGGTTTTGGCTCAAGTACTGCAACCTTTAAAAGGTCTGGTTAATAATAAGCTGATTATTTCCATTGTTGCCGGTGCAGAAATTGCCACATTATCAGCATTGTTGGGGACAGAGCGTATTGTCCGGGTCATGCCGAATACACCTGCATTGGTACAGACCGGTGCACATGGTTTATATGCCAATGCATTTGTGGAAACCAGTGACCGTGAGCTGGCCAGTCAGGTTCTGGCGTCGACCGGGCTGACCATTTGGGTTGACTCAGAAGCACAAATTGATGCAGTCACTGCAGTCTCGGGTTCGGGTCCGGCTTACTTTTTCTATATGATGGAAAGTATGATTCGTGCGGGTAAAAATTTAGGTTTGGATGAAAAAGTTGCAACCGCACTGACTTTACAGACGGCTTTAGGGGCGGCGCAAATGGCGATTACCAGCTCGAATACGCCGGCTGAGTTACGTAAAAATGTGACTTCTCCAAATGGGACTACACAGGCGGCACTTGAAGTCTTTGATCGCGCCCAGATTTCTCAAAATATTCAGGCGGCACTTGCCGCTGCACAAAAACGCAGTCAAGAACTGGCACAAGAGCTCAGTGAAAGCAGCAAATCTTCAGTTTAATTTTTAGGAACGTTCAAGTATGGGTGCAAATTCTGCGCTAATTTTTGGCATTATCATTAACGTCTCGATTTTGCTCGTATTCTTCCGATTTTTAATGCAACTGGCAGCGGTCAGTCCTTACAATCCTGTGGTTCTTTCTACTGTGAAAGCCACTAAAATTGTAGATGTATTTGGTCGAATTTTCCCAACCTTGGCCAAAGGCCGAGTCAGTACTGCTGCTTTGGCATTATTGGTCGTGCTCTATCTGCTTAAAATTTTTGGCATGATGTATCTGTCAGGGGGGACGCCGAATGGGCCTGTCCATCTGATTATTTTGACTTTTGTCACCATGATGCAGGATTTGATCCGTTTCTGTCGTTATTTGATTTTCGCTACCATTATTTTAAGCTGGGTGGTGATGTTTACCCAGTCTCGTTCGCCTTATATTGAAGTCGTGCAAGAGCTGGCTGAGCCTTTACTGGCACCTTTCCGCCGGATTATGCCAAATATGGGCATGATTGACCTTTCTCCAATCTTCGCCATTTTGACTTTAATTATTATCGAAATGATTATGAACCAGGTGGCGATTGTACTGCTTACTGGTCTTTAATTGGATCCAAATAAAAAGGACGCTGAGGCGTCCTTTTTATTTGCTCCTCCCTTTAGAAAAGGGAAGTTGGGAGGGATTTGTTAAACTTCCCAAACCGTGAACAAGTTTTAATCGAAGTACAAGAAGAAGATGGAATATTAACCTCTCCCTAACCCTCTCCTGGAAGGAGAGGGAACTTGGATACTCTGAACCAGTAATGCTGCTGATTTCCTAAAAATAGAAAAATATGCGTTCGAAACTTGATAGCAGAAAAGATTTTAATATCGCTGCCTGTAGATGAGGATTACAAATTAAAATCCCCTCCATCCCCTTGCGGAATATATTCCTCACCTCCTATAAGGAAGATGGGGTTAAAGGCGCATTAATGCGCTTCATCCCAGTTTTTGCCTTTACCTACTTCAACTACTAAAGGTACAGAAATCTGCAACACTGATTGCATCACTTCAGCCAGTTTAGGTGCCAGTTCATCGGCAATGTCTTCATCGACTTCAAACACCAGTTCATCGTGAACTTGCAGCAGCATTTTGGCCTGATCTTTTGGCAACATCTTGTCCACTTCAATCATCGCCATTTTAATAATATCTGCAGCCGAACCTTGTAGCGGCGCATTAATCGCAGCACGCTCTGCAGCTTTACGCACCATCATATTACGGGCATCGATATCTGGAGTATATAAACGGCGTCCGAGCAGGGTTTCAACAAAACCCTGTTCTAATGCGACCTGACGGGTACGTTGCATATAGTCATAAATGCCCGGATAACGGTGGAAATACTGCTTGATATAATCCTGTGATTCCTGACGGGTAAAACCTAACTGTCGGATCAGACCAAACTCGGACATACCGTAAAGTAGGCCGAAGTTGACGGCCTTGGCCTGACGGCGCTGGTCATTGGTGACATCTTCCAAGGCAATGCCCAAAACTTCCGCAGCAGTACGGCGGTGTACATCCTGACCGTGAATAAAGGCATCTAGCAAGGCTTCATCCTGAGATAAATGAGCCATGAGACGCAATTCAATTTGTGAGTAATCGGCTGCCAGCAAAACACGACCTTCCGGTGCCACAAACGCCTTGCGGATTTGACGGCCAATTTCGGCACGAATCGGAATATTCTGCAGGTTTGGATCAGTCGATGATAAACGGCCAGTTGCAGTCAATGCCTGGTGGTAACTGGTATGCACACGGTGGGTATCAGGATTGGCCTGTTTGCATAAGCCATCGGTATAGGTACTTTTCAGCTTGGACAAACCACGATATTCCAGAATTAGCTGGGCAATCGGATGTTCAATTTTTTCCAGTACACTTTCACTGGTACTGTATTGTCCGGTGGTGGTTTTTTTACCGCCTTTTAGCCCCAGCTTTTCAAACAGAACTTCACCGACCTGTTTAGGTGAGCTGACATTAAAGCTTTCACCGGCAATTTCCATGATCTGGTTTTCCAGATTGTGCATGGTGTTGGAAAATTCGCCCCCAAGCTGATCCAGAAAAGCAAGATCCAGTTCGATGCCGTTTTCTTCCATTTGCATCAGTACACGTGCGACCGGAACTTCAATATTATGCAGAATATTCACCAGTTCAGGGTGTGCCTGCAATTTGCTGCTCAAGACTTCATAAAGGCGATAGGTGACATGTGCATCTTCTGCGGCATAATGTGCTGCAGTTTCAAGTGGAATCTGGTTGAAGGTCTTTTGTTTAGCACCTTTACCGGCCACTTGTTCATAAGTCGTGGTCAGATGACTCAAATACAGACGGGCCACATCATCCATGCCATGACGGGTCGCGACAGAATTCAGGACATAGGAAGCCAGCATGGTATCGAAATACCAGCCTGCCAGATGAATGCCATGATTTTCCAGTACATGTGCATCATATTTCAGATGATGCCCAATTTTCTTTACAGACTCATCTTCCAGAATTGGTTTGATCTGCGCCAGAATTACTTCACGATTCAGCTGCTCTGGTGCGCCTTCATAATCATGTGCCAAGGGAACATAGTAGGCATCTTGCGCATCGAAGGCGACCGAGAAACCGACAATCTGTGCAATACGATAATCCAGACTGGTGGTTTCGGTATCAAAGGCAAAACGTTTTTCGGTACTTAAGCGTTCAAACAGTGTGTCCCAATCTTGTTGGTTTAATACCGTGTGATAGGTGGCTTGTCCTAACTGGTCATCACTGCTGGTCACAGACGCATGGTCTTCCAGAGGTTCTGGTGCTGTAACCGCTTTGGCGTTAATAGATTTTGCCGCCTGCTGGTAATTTGAATTATTCGGGTTGTTCGGGTGATCTAAGGACTGCAGCTGGTTACGGAATTCCAGCTCGGTGTACAAATGACGTAAGGTCTCGACATTCGGCTCACCCAGTTTTAAATCGTCATAACCAAAGTTAAGATCCAGATCGATGACAATACTGGCCAGTTGATGGTCCAGTGCAATGCCATCGACATGTTCTTTAATATTTTGACCGACTTTGCCTTTGATCTTGTCGACATTTTCTAAAATGCCGCCAATCGAGCCATATTCAGTGAGCAGTTTTGCTGCAGTTTTGGCACCTACACCTGGCACGCCCATGATGCCATCTGATGCATCGCCCATCAGGGTCAGATAGTCAATAATCTGATTCGGCCAGACGCCAAACTTTTCAAACACGCCGTCGACATCCAGCGGTTTTTCTTTAAAGCTGTCTTCCAGGGTAACTTTTTCGGTCACCAGTTGCGCCATATCTTTATCGCCCGTAGAGATCAGCACCTGATGTCCCATCGCCTCGGCACGTTTGGCCAGTGTCCCAATAATGTCATCGGCTTCGGCGCCCGGTAAGGTATGCAGCGGAATGCCCAAAGCGCGGATCAAGGCATGCAGATAAGGAATCTGTTCGGATAATTCCGTTGGCATGCTGGGACGGTCACCTTTATAAATCGGTGACAGCTCATGCCGGAAGGTCGGTTCTGGGGTATCAAAAATTACCGCCATATGGGTCGGTTGGGTCCGGCGCATCAGTTTTTGAATAGCAGAAATCGCACCACGAATTGCATTGGTATGTAAACCGGTTGACGTGGTTAATGGTGGCAGTGCGTGAAAGGCACGAAATAAAAAGTAAGAGCCATCGACCAAGACAAATGGTGGCATGTAATCAATTCCTTATTCAAAATACAGCGCTATTGTACGTGATTTTTACCGCGCTCGCTGAGGCGAGTCTGAGTTTACAGCTTAGCGAATATCGGCCGAAGATGAAATAAGCAGCACAAGCTGTTGTATGATGGAACAATTCAGGAAAGAGAAATATAAGAATGGCTGCAGGACGGAATGAGTTGCGCATGATCTGGCTGATTACCCTGCTGATTGCCGGGATCAGCGCCTGGTATCTGGGTTATCAGATTGTGACTTATCTGTGTGGTTTGGGGTTTATCTTTAGCGTGATGCAATATGTCACTGCGGTAGAAGCACCGCTGAATCAATTGGCCGGACAGCAGCAGATGTCCTTGGAGCATAACTCTAAAGTTCCTTTATATATTTCTTCAATTACTGCCATTGTTGGTGGACTGGCTGAACTGGATTGGCTGATGGGCATCGGGATTACGGCATGGGTATTCTTTTTGCTCAGGTGGCTGCAACGTCTGGAAGGGCGTTTGATACAGCTGCAATCACAATCTCCTTCTGCTGATCCCTTACAGCGATCACCGGATCGATCTGATTCTGTTCCATTGGTGAAAACTGAGTCTGCCCAAGAGGTAAACGACTCTCCTCATCTGGTAGATCAACTGCAGCGCTGGCTTTTCCAGGGGAATCCAGTCTTAAAAGTCGCAATCAGTATTTTAGTGATTGGGATTATTTTACTACTGCGTTTTGCTACTGAGCACTGGCAACTCAGTCTGGCTGCAAAATTGGGCCTGGTTGCACTGGCGAGTGGGTGTATAGCAGGGCTGGGTTATCGCCTGATGCAGAAAAATCGGAGTTTTGCTCTGGCACTAGAAGGACTGGGTTTGGGCAGTCTGTTCCTGACCTTATTTTTTGCCTATTACAATCTGGTGATTCCCACGCTGCCGTTGGCGACTTTGCTATTCCTCATCATTCTGGCCATCACTCTATATTTAAGCCTGAAACAGGAAAGCATCGAACTGGCCTTGATGGCTTTGCTGATTGCTTATCTGGCGCCGTTTACCTTGCCGACCCGCGATGCTTCGGCTGTTGAGCTGATCAGCTATTATCTGCTGATCAATATCGGGGTAGCAGTGCTGAGCAGTTTCCGGCCATGGAAGATTCTCAATCAGATTGCTTTTTTAGTCACTGGGGTCGTTGGCGGGATATATAGCCTGATTCATGGTTATACATATGAGCGTTATGCCATGACTGCGCTGATTCTGGTACATAGTGCACTGTTTATCTGGCTAGGTTTCCGCTTTAGCCAGTTGCTGGCACGACAGGATCTCTCACGTTTTCAGTTAAAACCGGTATTGGACTTAGCGCTGATTTTTGCTGCCCCTATTACCGCTTATATTTTTCTGTATCTGATTCATTTTAATCAGCCCAATCAAAAACTCTGGCAAGCTGGGTTAAGCCTGTTCTTTGCACTGGTCTTTGCCGCTTGCTGGACACTGCTGCACCGTAAGCAAACTATCCAGCTCATTTCGCAGAGCTATCTGAGCCTGATGCTGATTTTTCTCGCCTTGGTGCCACCGATCTTATTGACAGAGCAATGGAGTGTGGTCGGCTGGGCCGTTGAAGGTGTTCTGATTTATTTGTGGGCCTTGGAAAAAAATGTCCGGGTAGCACACTATCTGAGCATGGGCTTATTGCTGATGGCCGGATTCAGCAGCCTGTATTATCTGGTCGAGATTAATCCAACACCGCGAATAATTTTCTGGATTTTGAGTCTGTGCTATGTGGCAGTCGTGGTCATCAGTCAGCTTAAAAAGCAGTACCAGCAGCAGATGGATAGTCTGAGTGTCAGCTTTTTAAGCAGTTTAAGTGTTGCGGCCAGCCTGATGTTATTTGCCTTGCTGGAAGATGANNGTCAGCATGCCTCTGTGCTGAGTTTATTTATCATCATACTGGGATATGTACTGTTCAATGAAATGATCCTGCGCAAAAATCAGGAATGGTCTTGGTTACTGCCGAAGTGGAGTGGCATCTCGCCCTTGCTGGTCATTGCGGTGATTCTGACTCTGGATCGCAGTCAAAATGCGGTGATTGTCTGGAATAGTGCTCTGGAAAGGGGAGTTTTTGCCCTTTCTACGATGCTACTAGCCATTTTGTGGCTTAGACCGTTGGCTGGCTTGCAGCTCTCCAAGGAATGGATGAGTTTTGGTGTTTTTAGCAGTCTGGCTCTGGCAAGTCTATGTCTGATCCCGAACATGCCTTATCTGAGCATGGTGATTTTACCTTTATTATTCTGCCTGTGGTGTTATCGACAGGATCCGCAGTCAGGCTGGCAGCAGCTTTGGCAAACCAAGAGCTGTTTATTGCTGATGGCAACTTGGCTGGTTTGTTCACAGTTATTTAGTCAGCAAGCCTTTCAGTATTACTGGCTGCCAATTCTGAATCCTTTTGACCTGATCAGTATCGCCATGTTTGCCAGCTTTATCTGGATGCTGTTACAGCAAATTAAAGTGGGACGTGATAAAGGCATGATCGCAGTTTTAATGGTACTAAGCCTGTTATGGCTTTCCAGTTATATTGTTTTAAGAGCTTTACATGTGTACCTGCAGACGCCGTTTAATGAGCTGGCATTATGGAGCAATGCGACGGTTCAGCTTAGTCTGACCATACTTTGGGTATTACTCGCCTGGATTACCATGTGGACAGCAACGCTCAAAAAACTGAAACTGATGTGGATTTTAGGCGGCAGTATTCTGGTGATTGTGACCTTGAAGCTCGTACTATTTGACCTGTCACATATTGGCACCCTGACCCGGGTGATTTCCTTCTTGCTGGCGGGCGGGGTGATGCTACTGATTGCTTATATTGCGCCGATGCCGGAGAGAGAGCTTTGAATCCTCTCCCTAACCCTCTCCTTTAAAAAGGAGAGGGAATCTAAGGGTTATTTCAGATCAGGCTCTCTTTTGAGGGCCTTTTCATTGGCATATTGATCGATTTCTTCATTTTCCAAAGGACGGGAAAGTGGATGATCGACAAAGCCCATTTTTGGCACCGGAATTTCAATCTGGTTATCGACAAAGCCGTTGCGAATCCGTTCCTGCATTTCATCACGAACTTTCAGGTAGTTTTCCTGTTGGCACCACACTGCAAACAGCAGTTCAATCGAAGATTCACGGAAAGCGGTAACGGTGACTGCAGGTTTCGGGTCGGCCAGTACCAGTGGATATTTATTGGCAACGTCCAGCAGAACTTCGCGTACCTTGATAATATTTTCATGGAAATTGATCGCCAACGTAATCGGAATCCGCCGTATCGGAAATTTCGACAAGTTCTGCACCGGTGCCCGAATTAGCTGTTCATTCGGTAAACGCACATAGATATTATCTTGGGTCAAAAGTTTAACCGAGAGCAGATCAATCGAAATCACTTCGCCTTCAATGGTATGCCCACGAATCAAGGTAATCTGGATGGTATCACCGACTTCAAAAGAACCTTCACCAATCAGGAACAGACCACTGATCAGGTTGGATGCTGAGGTTTGCGAAGCAAAACCCAGTGCGACCGTTAAAATCCCTGCAGCGCCAAGGAAGACACTGAGTTTAAAACCGGCTTCTTTCAGACTAGCCATCACAAACAGCAGGAAGATAAAATAGAAAATTCCGCGGCGCCAGACCAGTTTCTGATGGGCATTAAAACGGACACCAATGGTGCGAATAAAGGTATTGGAAATAAAGCGTGCGATCAGGAAACCAATAAAGCACAACACCACCGCCACCAGAACTTCGGTCAAACGGTCGGTATTGATATTGGTAAATACTCCCTTCAGGCTGTTGGTGACTTCGGTCGGAATATTTGAACTTGGCATCAGACGCCCTTAGAAAAATGAATCAAACATATTAAATAACGCACCTGCCGGATCACGCGGTGGATGCAAATAGGCCACTTCACCAGCATTTGGTGGCGTGCGGTTTTCCACCCGGATCCGCGGCGGACGATCCGAACTTTCATGCAAAACGCGGATTTGTGAGGTCCATAAGCGGCCGGTACTTTCACTGTAAAAAAGCGGCAGGGCAGGCACTGGCACATTCATTCGGTCAAAGCGCAATTGCTGGTTGCTGGTATTGTGAAATTCAATTGGTGTGACTGCACGAAAGGCTCGCGGATGTAACTGTTTCAGTTCGGTTCTGCCATCGACTGCGGTGGCATAACAGATTTCCCCCGAACGGTGATTGGGTCCAAACCAGGTGTCTTTTGGCAAGATTACCGGCAAATCGAAAATCGGTTCGCGCTGCCCCTCGACAAAACCGGCAATCCATAAGGGCGTGCTGATATAAAGCGTACCGCGCTGTCCGGCAGGAATATAAATCGGATCGACTGGTTTAATCACCACAGAACGGTCTGCAAGGCGTGGCATCAGTTGCAATTTGTTTTGCGTGGATTTGAACATATAGCGTTCAATTTTCACAGGTGGGGGAAAGGCAAAATTCGGATCATCAATCTGATGCCATTGCTGTTCATAATCGTATTGCACAGAAGGGCGGAAATATTCCAGTCGCCATTCCTGAATCCCTCGGGTCAGCCGAAACAGCAAGGAGCCAAACTGCCAGGCTTTAGACTGATTTATTTCAAAATTCTGTTCTCCCCACCAGCGCATTTTCGCTGTATTCGGGATTAATTCATCTTTATCTCGCGGCAATGTTGGCACCCTTTTTTGCTAAATCTTTGAAAACATACTTCACGCTGTCATATGCTTAGAGTACACTCAATTTAAATTTTTTCATCATTATTATAATCCGCGATGCAAGTACTTAAACAATTACAAATCCCATATAGCTTCGCCAAGCGCCATGGTGTGCTGTTGCGTTATGAGGGAGATCAGGCCTTTATTCTGCGTCGTGACAATACCTCGATGCTTGCATTGCAGGAAGCTCGCCGTCTGCTCGGTTATCCGGCTCATTTTCAACTCTGTAGCGAACAGGAATTTAACCAGTTACTCAGTTCCAGTTTTGCCGGCGATAGCGGCGAATCGCAACAGGTCGCTGCCGGTCTGGAAGATCATCCGGATTTACTCAGCCTGGCTGATTCCGTACCTGAAGCTGAAGACCTGATGGATCAGGAAGATGATGCGCCGATTGTGCGGCTGATCAATGCATTGCTCTCAGAGGCGATTCGTGTCGGGGCTTCCGATATTCATATTGAATCTTTTGAGAAAAAACTGTCGGTGCGTTTACGGGTCGATGGCCAGTTACGCGAAATTGTACAGCCACGCCGTGAACTGGCACCGCTTCTGGTTTCACGGATTAAAGTCATGGCCAAACTGGATATTGCCGAAAAGCGTATTCCGCAAGATGGCCGTATTTCATTACGCTTGGCCGGACGTGAAGTCGATGTCCGTGTATCCACC
Source organism: Acinetobacter lwoffii (assembly GCA_002332985.1). Lineage (GTDB taxonomy): Bacteria > Pseudomonadota > Gammaproteobacteria > Pseudomonadales > Moraxellaceae > Acinetobacter > Acinetobacter lwoffii_N. The sequence goes on from DDAT01000008.1 coordinate 51,085, forward strand.
TTGCCATCTTCTTATGGGGAGCGGGTGGTGATGCGTTTGCTGGACAAGCAGGCCGGCCGTTTGAACATGACCCATTTGGGTCTGATGAATAATGACTATGATCGACTCAAGACCTTAGTACATCGCCCGCACGGGATTATTCTGGTGACTGGCCCGACCGGTTCGGGTAAAACCACCACCTTGTATGCGGCACTTTCTGACCTGAATGACGGTTCCAAGAATATCCTCACAGCTGAAGATCCGATTGAATATCAGCTGGAAGGCATTGGACAAACGCAGGTCAATACCAAAGTGGATATGACCTTTGCCCGTGCGTTAAAAGCGATGTTACGTCAGGACCCGGATGTGGTCATGGTCGGTGAGATTCGTGATCTGGAAACGGCAGAAATTGCGGTACAGGCATCCCTGACTGGACATCTGGTGTTATCCACCTTGCACACCAATACCGCGATTGGTGCGGTTACGCGTCTGAAAGATATGGGAATTGAACCATTTTTGCTTTCCAGTTCTTTAATCGGGGTAATTGCCCAACGTCTGGTGCGTACCTTGTGTCCACATTGCGCGACTTGGCATGAAGCAGATGCTTTCGAGAAGAATCTATTTGGCAATATTGAGCATCCCCAAGATTTAAAATTACCGCAACCTCAAGGCTGTGAACGTTGTGGCAATACTGGCTTTAGTGGTCGTACCGCGATTTATGAAATTGTGCCAGTCGATGATCATATGCGCCGTTTGATTCATGGCAATGCGGCTGAATATGAAATCGAAAGCTATGCACGTCAGCAGTCAGGTTCCATTCGTGATGATGGTCTGCGTAAAGTATTGGCCGGAAAAACCACGATTGAAGAAGTATTGCGAGTAACCAACGAAGCAGTAGAATAATTTTTTAATCTGCTCGCTTTATCATAATGATCGTCAGGACTTTTGGATATTTACCAGAGACTGACGATTTTTTTCATGAGTTGTGCACGAAAAGGTGCAGTCGGATTTCCCGGATTACGCAGAGTTTCATTTTCATAAAAGTTCTGCCAGGCTTGTGCCATTGCTAAACTCAGTCCTTCCTGTTTCATTGTTTCAACATCTGCCTGAGTAATATTGAGAAAACGGGCTTCAGCATCTTTGGGGCCAGCGCCCCAGCCAATAATCCCTTTACCAAATTCAGGCAGAATCATATTGTTGGGTGTTGCAGGAATGGGTAGGCGTTCAATTTCAGTATTGAGCAGAGATTTTATTTTCGGACGGATTTTTTCTGAGAGATAAAGATCTGCAAAAGAGGTTGTAGCAGTGAGGAGCAGGAGAGAATTCAGAAGAACTAGTTTTAACATCAATATAAATCGAATAAATGTAAATAAGAATCATTATATATAATTTCTTAAGTTTTTGCTGCAGTTTTCAAGTGGGGAAGAGAAGTAGCTTTTGACAAAAGATGAAGCGGGTAAATTTTGAAATTTATAATTGAAGTCTAGCTATCCTGAAACTTTTTTCAGGATAGCTGTTAAATAAAAAAATTAAGTAATTACGTTTAAGTTCACATCAATATTATTACGGGTCGCATTTGAGTATGGACAGACAATATGCGCAGCATCCACCAGTTTTTTTGCTTCTTCCTGATCCATGCCTTCAAGATGGATGTTTAATGTCACTTCGATCCCGAACCCGGTAGGAATCGGACCAATCCCAACATCACCTTCAATATAGGCATCTTTACTGATATTGAGCTTGTCACGATTGGCAACAAATTTCATTGCACCCAAGAAACAGGCGGAATAACCTGCGGCAAAGAGCTGTTCAGGATTGGTTCCACCGCCTGGTCCCCCCATTTCTTTAGGTACGGCCAATTGGACGTCCAGAATCTGATCGTTAGAAATGGCGCGGCCATCACGGCCCCCTGTGGCTTTGGCATGTGCGGTATAGACGGCTTTTTCTAATGACATGAGTTAAATCCCTGTTTATTTTTCGTAGAGCTTCTATGCTCGGTGATTTCACCTGAAGAATAAGCAGGGATTTTGTTATTTTATGCAAGCAAATGAAACGATTCAGGAAAGTTGAAGAAGTCTACGGTGTTGCATTAAAGGCATGGATTCACGCACTTTTTGCTGTTCATTTAAATCAAAGTCGACGGCGATGAGTTGAGCACCTTCTGCATGGATCATATTAAGAAGTTGTCCACAACTATTGGTGGCGGCTGCATGTCCCCAAGTCTGGCGTTTTTCTCCATGCCAGCCTTGTTGAGCTGCACCAAGCACCGAACATTGGCTATCTAGAGCACGTGTTTGCAGAAGAAGCTGCCAGTGCATTTCACCTGTGGTATAGGTAAAAGCAGAAGGTGCGGTCAAGAGGTTTGCACCTTTGGCTCGTAGATTTAACGCTAGTTCCGGAAAACGCAGGTCATAACAGACCATTAAACCAATATTACCAAAAGGGGTTTTGGCTACGACAACATCTGTGCCGGGCTCAAAGAACTTGGATTCCTGATAACCGCCTACAGCATCACCGACTTGCACATCAAACAAGTGAATTTTGTCATAACGCGCTTCGGTCCGTTCCGGACTGATACACAGGCTAACGGTACGCACGCGGCCATCTTCAATGATCGAACCATCCGGACGATAAGGGCAGGGTAATGTACCAGCGACGATCCAGGTGTCATATTGATGGGCAAGTTGTTCCAGACGCTGCTGAATCACTTCAAATTGTGCAGCAGTTTCACGCTGTTTTCCTGCGGCAAAACAGACAAAGTTTTCCGGGAAAACAATCAGTTCAGCTCCATTGGCCTTACTTTGTTGAATTAAAGATTCAATCTCCACGAAATTGGCATCAATTTCATTTTGAGAATTCATTTGTACAACAGAAAGTAAAGTCATAGGGTCCTCTTATAAGATGGTTATACCTTTTGCTCGGAAATTTTATCTAAATTGTCTTGCTCTTTCTGTAGCTGTTTGACTAAAGGTTCAAACATGTTCTGATTGCTTTGATTCAGTTTCATCAAGGTTTTATGCGCATCCAGAACCGTATTCAGCATATTTTGATGCGTGACATATTCTTCCATCAGCGCACGTGTGCAGACATTTGGATCACCACAATAATTCAGAATCACAAACACTTGGCTCAATCCCATACTGTTGGCCAAAGTGGTAATGTCAGAATTGGTAGAAAGCATGACAGCCTGAATATTGTGTACTTGCTTGAGTTTGAGTCCTAGTTTCGCTAAAACACCCAGTACGGTACTGTCAATGAAACTGGTTTCGGTGAGATCAACGATAGCGCCAACTACGTTGTCTTGCTGTTCAATTTTGTTCAGTAATTTGTCTAGACTAATACAAGATTGGGCACGCACTTCGCCGATAAGCTTAAAAATATGCGTTCCATTCAGACTTGCATATTCAACATGACCTGTTGACATATAAATGCCATTTGCAGAGAAGGATATTAAATTATCCCATAGGGTGTATTGATACTCAAGTGGCTGAAAGTAGTAATCAAATTAAGTGCTTATAAAGCCTGTAAATATACTGCTAATTTACGCGGATAAAGCTTAAAAAGGCGATATCGTCAGCCACATGTTCCGGAGCCTGAAAAGATTGATTCTGCAAATGGTGTAATAATTGCGAGAATTGTTCATTTAAACCACCATCAAAAGGTTCCAGTGCGCCATCCGAACAGATAATAAAGCGCGCATTGCGACTTAATACCCATTCATTTTCCTCAACTTCAAGATCTTCGGTTAAGCCCAAAGGGAAACTGCTGGAAGAGAGGATTTTAGGTTCTTGATTGGGTTCAAATATAATCGGTGGAGGATAATGTCCAGCGCTGGACCATTTTAATACATGGGTTTCCAGATTAAGAATCCCGGCAATCATGGTGATGTGCTTTTCAATATTTTCCTGCATCAGCATACCGTTCAGCTTCTTGATCAGCTCGCGCGGCGTCTTGGAGCGACCATGGAAAGCTGCCATCCAGGACGTGAGCAAACTACTGGTGACGCCATGTCCGGATACATCGGCCAAATAGAAAATCACTTCTTTGTCGCTGATTTTCCAATAATCATACCAATCCCCTGAAAGATAGGCTGAAGGCTGAAAATAGGTTTCGACCTCGTAATTGGTCAGTTCAATCGGATTCGGTAACAATTTTTTTTGTAGTTCTGCAGCAGAAGGCAGGTCACGGCTATCCTGGTTACGCTTATATTGTGCATCAATTTTTTGTAATGCCAGATCTGGATTCTCGGGAAGCTTGTTCCAGATCCAGCCGGCTAAAGCACCTTGTTCCCAGGCCTGAGCCAAAGCAGTACCTTCATTTTCTAAGGCCAGTACAATCGTAGGCAGATTCCACTTATATTTCAGATAATCATGTACATCTGCAATCGCAATAATCGTAGAGTCATACAGTTCATGATCATCCAGATAGATCATCTGAACATGAGGAAGCGTATCAAGTACTTGATCTAAGTAAGGAATATCACGAGTCGGTTGAATAAAATACATAAAAAAGTGATTCAATCCCAGGATTGGCTATAAGATGTACTATAACAAGCAAAGTATTGCTAGCGAACAGATTTTCACTAGCAATCATACATGAAGCTTAAACTTAAAGATCTTCGTTTGAAGATTCAATGTTGCTATCACTAGAAGGTGCATCATCAGAATTGTCATCTTCAAAATCATCTTCTAGGAAAAGCGTATCTTGTTCTGTACCTTTCTTTTCTGCAATTGCATAATTGGTACGTTGTAAATAAATATCGCGAATCTGCGCATAGCGATCGCCAGTCAGCACTCCTTCAACGTCCAGTATTTCTGAACGGGTATCGATGGCACGCCAAAACTGATCAGTCCAGTAAAGTCCATCTTCATCTTCGAGAATGTATTTTTGTGGACGAGCTTGACTATCTACAGCAGTACCGATTACGCCACGGACAGAACTTGGACCTAAAAATGGCAACATGATATAAGGGCCAGAAGGCACGCCATAATAACCTAAGGTAATTCCAAATTTTTCCTCTTCATGACTCAAGCCCAGGCGACGCGCTGGATCAGCCAGTCCTAAAGTTGTTAAGGTGTTAATGGTAAAACGACCTAGGGATTTAGCAGCGCGGGCAGGACGACCTTGAATCAGCTGATTCACCACATTCCAAGGTTCACCTAGGTTACTGCGGAACTGGGTATAGCTGCCACGAACATCTTGAGGAACTTTTTTCACATATTGTACGGCTATAGGACGTACCACGGTGCGGTCAATCGCATCATTAAACTGATAGATCTTTCTATTTAACGGTTGAAAAGGATCTTTAACTTCTTCAGCCTGTGCTGCACTGGCATCAACTTTCAGTTGCGTTTGTAATTGTTGCGCTTTGGTCGAGATTTTTGTTCTAAGCGGCGTTTTTGCAGGCTCGTTTTCCAGATTTTCCACACTGGTGGCCGCCTCGGCGAAAACATGTGTGCTTGAAGCTAAAGAAAATAAGCATATAGATAAGTAAATAGAACGATGCATAAGGTAACCTGAGGCCTTTTCTGTGTAAGTAGCACTACTTATTAGTATAAAAATAATAAACGTTATATTCACGAATAGACATCATTTAAGCAAATTTGTATAAAAAATGAATGAAAACACACGAAAAGCTTAAAAAATATACATACAAAATGATTTTCTCAAAAATGGGGTTGCAAGCATTCTGAAATACTGTAGAATGCACATCCATCG
>DDAT01000051.1:0-7084 GCA_002332985.1 Acinetobacter lwoffii
GATTTATGAAAGAGATCTATTATTTATTGCTTATTATTTATCAAAAAATGACTATTCATAAGTAGCTTATTAATCCACTTGATTCTGTTTAGAATAATACGTCTTAAGTCCAAATGAGTTACAGGTAGTAAACATCAACATTATAAATTTCCCCTCTCTCCCTTTCTTGATAAAGTTGTTAAAATTATGTATTGCTTAGGCTATTTTAATATCTTAGGATGTTCAAGTTATTAGCTTAAATATAAACGTGCAATCACGCTATCCTACTTAAATTATCCTGTTCAAGAAATTACATAACGTATATAAGACATTTTCAGAAAATTATAAAAATCCAGATTATTCATTTATTCTTATCAATATATTTGACTACCGCTGATATATCCCCGGGATATGAGGTATTCACATCAAAATAAATTTAAATTAACTTAACATTTTCTTTATTAAATGATATTCGGGAGATGGTCTTTCAGGTTTTAATATCTATAAAATTTGATTGTAAAACAGACTTATTTATTTTTAGTCTACTGCGAAAAACGTTCGAGAATGAAAAGTATTTTATAATTTATTCTACATCCCTATTTTTACAAAATACGTTTGTAGTCATTCCAGATTGAGTCAAACTTTGATCCTGCCGCTCAAGAAAGTTTTTGGCAATCATAGCCATCGTGGGCGCCATATCCAGACTGCTGTTTTCTTCGGACACCTTTTGAATATCCTGATAGGCTTTCAGTCGTTTGCAGAAAGCCTGACGTTGAGTTTGTGCATCTGCCTTTTGATCATCTTCATCTAAAATGTATTTGGTTTCATTCACGATTTTAGTCTGTGCTGAAATAAACTGGTCATAGGCACTTTGTGAAAGCCGCTGTGCGAAGACCACGCTACTCAGTCCTAATAATAATCCAGCACAAATGAAAGATGATTTTTTTAGCATTTAAATTTCTTCTTTCCAGACATCTTCATAATCATCGGCATCAATCATGAAACGAAAACCTGTTTCCAGAGCCAGATACGGTAAAACTTCTGGTGCGATGTCCTGTAATTCACGTACTGTCATGGTTTCAAAAGCCTCTTCACTTGAAGGCTCTCCGCCATAAATGTACCAGCTGATATTTTCATCTGTTTCAGGCTTTTTACGGATGCCGACAATCGGATCCTGTTTTAAGGTATGTACGGCCACCGCAACAACATCATCCCCCGTGACTTCAACATAAGCCGAGCCTACTTCTTCACAAAGTAGCTTTTGCTCTGCGATCAGTTCTTGTAACGGTGACAGGTTTTGCGTGTTTTTCGACATTCGGTCTTACTCATCATTCATTAGCGCGCTATTTTAACTTAATTTTAATGAAGCTGATTGGGATTTCGTCGAGATCTAAAAAATATCTGCCCTTAAACCGTGTTAAGCGCAGATATGGATCTCAGCTTATTGGAAGACTTTAAAGCGCTCTTCATCAGCGAGATAATCTTTGGCACGTGGCTCGCCTTCTATCGAACCAAATACCAACTGTGCACGCAACTTCCAGTTTGATGGAATGTCCCATTCCGCATGAACTTGCTCATCCACGATCGGATTGTAGTGCTGCAATGATGCGCCCAACCCTTCTGTGTGCAATGCTGTCCATGTTGCAAATTGTGCGATCGCAGTCGAATGCTCTGCCCAGATTGGGAAGTTATCAGCATAAGATGGGAATTGTTCCTGTAAGCCTTCTACGACTGTGTGATCTTCAAAAAATAAAACGGTACCTAGCCCTGCCGCAAAACTTGCCATTTTTGCTGTAGTTTTTGCAGCGCTTTCTTCATCTTTGGCATAGCTTTTTAATTTGTCTGCCACAAAGCCCCAAAACTTTTCATGTTCTGAATTGAATAAAATGACGGCGCGTGAAGACTGAGAATTGAAAGAAGATGGGCTTTGTTTAATTGCAGTCTGAATCAAATCAGTTAGACGCTCAGGAGATTGTTCAACATTCTTGGCAATGGCATAAATAGTACGGCGTTTAGTAATTAAATCTAAAAACTGATTCGACATTTTTGAAAATCCTGGGATATATCTTCGGGAAAATTTGAACCTTCATCTATTTTTGTGAAGGATAGCTAATCAATAAAGCTTTTGCTTTAACGTGAGATAAAGCCTATATACCTTAAAAAATAATAGACTGAATTACTAGGCTATTTAATTGATATTTTTATATATTTTTTAGCTAAAAATGATCATTTTCATCTATTTTTTGAACATTCGTTAAAACTACTGCCCTATGATAGAGCCTGGTGCTAAACGATGGTTCAACACGCGCTATTATTGATCAAAATTTTAAGAATGAAAAAGTTCAATGACCATATTTAATATTGCTTAGGCTATTTCAAGAGATCATGCATCATGAAATAAATCTCATATTCCAGATAAAATTAACCCCCCCAACTGGAGGATTAATTTTATAAATAAAAGCTACTAAAAACCTAGTTTAAAACTTTGCATTTAAAACCTGAGCAGATACTTTAGTTTTCCATAGCTCGCGTAAAATCGGTAAATAGAATTTCTCACCGAGTTCAACCAGCTCTGCATCAATCAGTGCATGCATCTCGTGCATAAACAGATAGTCCAGTTCAACTGTGGTCAGTTTAGTCTGCTGCTTTTGATAGTCTTTGCGTTTCTGTTGGGCTTGTTTAACCAGACGATCCGCAAATGCTTTATCTTTAAACTGGGTAATCGCTTTTAAACGCAGTTCAATAATGCCCCATCCGGTTAAGAACATCTGGAATGTCTCAAAATCATCGCTGGTCGATTCCCAAGACATTTCTTCCAGATTTTCATTATCCGGAAGTACAGGTAAAAGAAGTTCCATGACACTCGGGAAAATCTTTTTGAAATTCAGAATAAATTTAACAGGATGCTCACCTGGATAATCCTTGAATTGCACCTTTCTTTGAACATCTGTTAAATAAATATCAAGCATAAAACAATCATCAGTGGTTAATCTCATCTAGCACTATTGTACGCAACTCTGCCTGAGATAAAAACCACTGCTGACTATTCCATGATAAAACAGGCGGAAAGATTGAAAATAAAAGCGCTGCAGCCCTTATTTGGCATTCGGTGAGATCATTTGCTCAGGACGCACCACTTCATCAAACTGTTCAGCGGTGACTAAACCCAGTTCAACAGCCACCTGTTTTAAGGTTTTTCCTTCCTTATAGGCTGTTTTGGCAACCTTGGCTGCATTCTCATAACCAATCACCGGATTCAATGCTGTGACCAGCATTAAAGAATCATGCAGGAAATGTTCAATTTTTTCATGATTCGGCTCAATACCTACGGCGCAGTGATCATTAAAACTGTTACACGCATCGCCTAAAAGCTGGATGGATTGCAGCAGGTTATAGGCAATGACCGGCATAAACACATTCAGTTCAAAGTTACCTGATGCACCTGCCACGTTAATGGTGGTGTCATTGCCGAGAACTTGTGCGACGACCATGGTCATCGCTTCACTTTGCGTCGGATTCACCTTACCCGGCATGATGCTAGAACCCGGTTCATTTTCAGGAATACGCAATTCATCAAAACCACAACGAGGCCCGCTGGCCAGCCAGCGAATATCATTGGCAATCTTATTCAGGCTCACCGCTAAAGTCTTTAATGCACCAGACGCGAATACCGCAGCATCACGGCCTGCCAGAGCCTCAAACTTGTTTGGCGCAGTTACAAATGGTAAGCTTGTTAACTGTCCTAGTGTTTTAGCAGACTGAACGGCATAATCGGGATGAGCATTCAGACCAGTACCGACCGCTGTCCCGCCTAATGGCAATTCATATAAACCAACTAAGGCCTGTTCTAGACGAAGAAGCCCATGATCCAGCTGAGAAACATAACCGCTAAATTCCTGCCCCAAGGTTAAAGGCGTAGCATCTTGTAGATGAGTCCGGCCAATTTTTACAATATCGGCAAAATCCTGAGATTTGGCATATAAAGTATCGCGCAAGCGTGTGACTGCCGGAATTAACAGTTCATTGATCTGCAAGCTCGCAGCCACATGAATCGCAGTTGGAAATGAATCATTGGTAGATTGGGCACGGTTGACATGATCATTTGGATGAACCGGTTTTTGTGCCCCCAAATGATTTCCCAATTTCTGGTTGGCAATATTGGCAATCACCTCATTACAGTTCATATTACTTTGCGTACCTGAACCGGTTTGCCAGACCACCAATGGAAATTGACTGTCCCATTTCCCGCTGATGACTTCATCTGCCGCATCCACGATATAGTGTGACAGTTCTTGGGGAATCTGATTCAGCTCGGCATTGGTCAAGGCGGCAGCTTTTTTGACGAGTCCCATGGCACGAATCATTGGCCGAGGCAAACGCTCATTTCCAATTTTGAAATTTTGCAAGCTACGCTGAGTCTGAGCGCCCCATAAAGCCTCGCTCGGTACAGCCACTTCTCCCATCGTGTCATGTTCAATACGTGTTTGCATGTTCAACCTCAATTCTTCTTGCCTGTTACTGATCTTAGGAATTTCTATATCAATGATTTAATCTATTTATTTAAAGTAATTGATTACAGCAATCATGTAAATGATAATTATTATCAAATATTAGCTAAACACTCTTAATTACTGCCCTCTGAGCATATTCTGATAAAACAACCATTCATCCTCAAGCATCTTTCTGAGTGAACGCTGAGGTTGCCAATGCAGGATATTCCGCGCTTTTTCGATGTTCGCCCCCAATTGATCCATTTCGGCATGGGGATATGGTAAAGCATCCATGGTTTTGATTGCAGATTGAGTCACTTCAGCCAGTTGATCTAGCAAATCCTGTATGGAAATCAATTCACCAGCAATATTAAAGGCTTCACATTTTAATTCCTGCTGTTGTGACAGCCATTGCAAGGACTTGATCACGGCATCACAACAGTCTGCGACATGCAGAAAACTGCGTTCTACTGTGCCATCCGCAGTATGGGCCTGACGGCGTAATTCCAGATATTCACGTTGCTGTGCAGCGACCTGCATCGCCAAAGGCAAAATATTTTTTGGCAAAGGTGGCACTGCTTCCCCCAGTACACCGTGTTCAAAGGCACCTGCGATATTGGAAAGACGTAGGATTGCAATCCGCCATTCATTGTCAGTTTTGGCAGTATCGCGGATAATTTCCTCAACCATTTGTTGCGATTTGATATAGGGATTCGGATAGGTATAGTTAAAAGGCAGATCTTCGCTTAAATCTGTGCCAGATTGTCCATATACCGCCAGACTGGATAAATGTACCAGATGACGCACTCCGGTACGTTGCATGGCACGCATGAGACTCATAATACAGCTGACATTATCATTATAATATTCAAGTGGTTTTAATACTGATTCTTCCAGTGACTTAAAACTTGCGGTATGTACCACAGCCTGAATCGAATGCTGCTCAAAGACTTTGTTCAATGCTGGGGTATTGCGAATATCAATCTTGATAAAAGGTACGTACATGCCGGAGATAAATTCAAGACGCTCCAGAGTCTGTAAGTTGGCATTGGCCAAATTATCGACCACAATGACCTCTAGTCCTTGTGCTAACAGACTTAAAGCAATATGTGAGCCTAAAAAGCCTAATCCACCCGTCACTAAAATCATTTATACTACCTACTTTCTGATGAAGCCAAGATCAATCTGTTGCTATTGATCAAGCCTGTAGTGAATTTCGATGAGCACCTTAATTCTTGTTACCTCCGCACCGACTTCCATTTATGCCTGGCATGCCCTGGGTTTGGCTCACGCCTTGCAAGATAAACAGGAAACATTCCGTGTATTCTTCTATCAGGACGGCGTATCGGTCGCAAATGCACTGCAATGGGTACCCGACGATCAACGTCATCTTACACACGCATGGCAAGCGCTACAGATTCGCCTTCCAGTCTGTGTAAGTGCAGCATTGGCGCGTGGCATTACAGATCCGGACAATGCTCAACGTCACAATATTCAGCAGCATAATCTGGCAGATGCCTTTGAATTGGTCGGTTTAGGTGAACTTGCCGATGCTGTTCAATCCTCACAACGTCTCATTCAATTCTAGATGTTTCATTTTTTAGAATGTGTTGCTTTTCCAAGGAATCTTGTGTGAAATCTGTACTTGTTATATTAACCCAAGCCAATCTGACCAGTCTGCAGGTGCATGAAAGCCTATCGGCTACGATGGTCCTGGCAACTTTTGGCGCAGAAGTTAAAGTCCTGCTACAAAGTGCTGCCCTCAGTTTGCTGCATTCAGACCTGCAATTTGACCAGGTGCATCATGCATTCAAACTGGCATCAAATATGGTCGACAGTTTCGAGTTTTATGATCTCACTCCGATTCTGATTGAGAAAAAAAACCAGCATTCCTCATTTGTGGCACAGAGCGAACAAGAAATCGAATTTATTGAGCTTAATTCTGAATTTATTCAAAGCTTTGATCATGTGATGTATTGGTAAGGAACAAGGATATAAAAATGTCAAATCACACACTTTATCTGATCCAATCCAGCTATTCGGCAACAGCGCAGATCCTAGAGCAACTGGCTCAAACTTATACAATGGGTGATCAGGTCGTGCTGATGGGTGAAGCGGTTTTGCTGCTAGAGCATTCATTTCTTCAAAGCTTGCCGAAAATTCACATACTGAAAAATGATGCGGAGTTATTAGTACAGCCTTTGCCTGATCAGGTAAAGCTTTTGAATTATGCAGATTTTGCAGATCTTTGCCTCGAGTTTAATCGCTGCATTTCAATGAAATAATGAATGAGTTAGATATGAATTTAGAATTGGATCAAGATGGCCATCTGGTTGACTATACCATCTGGAATGAAGAAGTCGCTCAAGTGCTGGCCGATAGTCTGGAACTGAGCTTAACTCCTTGGCATTTTGAAATTCTGCAAGCGGTACGTCAGTTCTATCAGCAGTTTGGTCATTCACCAGCAACACGACCACTTATTAAATTTTTAATGAAAACTGTCAGTGCCGATATCAATAATGCCATGCTTCAGGAAAAGTTTAATACTGGTCTAGTTGCCCGTCACTTAAGCCGTTTGGCTGGTGTACCCAAGCCTGCGAACTGTTTATAAAGAT